>JAQVZQ010000054.1 GCA_028708095.1 Dysgonamonadaceae bacterium | reverse complement strand
CCGATCTAAACCATTTGTAAATAATTTTGGAAACGGTGATACCTGCCACTTCAATTCCTACAGCAAAAATTGCAAATCCTATACTGGCAACCATCACTTGCGAGTTGACTCCCATGATTGTTTGACCATCAAGTGTGTTTGTTGAAACTGCCCAGTATTTAATTGCAGCCCCCCCTACCATCACTATTGTGGCCATAAGTCCTGTAAATCTTACACCAATTTTATCGAGGATGATACCTCCAATAATAAGCATAAAGAAGAACACATTGAACCAGCCATAGGCACTATTAAACGTACCAAACTCATTGCTTGACCACCCTATTTGTCCTTCAAGCAGACCTTTAAGTGGTGCCATAATGTCAGTTAGAAAATAACCAAACATCATGGTTATTGAAACTATGAGAAGAGCGGCCCACCTTGCCGTTTTGGAGTCTCTTAATGTTAATTGAATTTTTTCTACCATCTCTTTAAATACTATCTGTTTGTTTTTCTGTTAATTATCTTACTCAATATTAAAATCTCACAAATATACAATAATTGAGACAAAAGGTGGGAAATATAAATGTAAATGTGTTGATCTTTGAGTTTCTCTTGACTAAAAGCAATAGAATAATCAACGAATTCCCCAACCTTCATATTATTTTATGTGGATTGTTTGTTTACTTGTTCTCTTTTTGTGTAACGAGCTCTCCATTCTCTCCAACCCATTATAGCAATTACTAAAAATATTGCGTATTGCAGGCTTGTGAAGTAAAGCCCTTGTGAGAAATAAACAGGAATTGATATTACGTTCCCTGCAATCCAAAAAAGCCAATTTTCTATTTTCTTCATTGCCATCAAAAAAGTTGCACACAGAAAGAAGGATGTGTTAAGTCCGTCAATCCAAGGAAGTATAGAGTTGAGGTAATCAACATCACTATGATGTGACATTCGCAATATCCACACAATAAGTCCATATAATACGAAAGCAGCTAACAGCCAAAGAATATTTCTTTGAGTCGAATTACGTGATATTTGTAATGTCTCTTCGTTTTCATTTGTTCGCGACCACATATACCAACCGTAAACATTGGTAATAAAATAAACAACATTGATACCTGCGTTAGCATAAAGCCTTGCTGAGATGCAAATATAAACGTATATCAACACATTAATAATTCCGAGTGGAAACACCCATATATTTTCTTTGTGTGCATACCATACACTAAGAACTCCAAAAACTACGGCTATAATTTCAATATAATTCATCAAATGGGATTTTTGTAGCTTTTCAAATTATTTTGAAAAACAAATTATCATGTACAAAGAAACTTCTTCTATTAAGTTTATTATTATAAATTTGAAAAGACAAAACTCTCGAACTATCAGAATGATGGAATTTACTTTAGCAAATAACTTTATTACAGAATGATAGTAACATTGCATTTATTTTTTCCTGTATAAACTACAACGAAAGTAGGATATTTATTTCATGACTACAAACAAATCTTATATAATATCAACTTTCTCATATCGATGCTTTTCAAATTGAAAATTCTTATTTAAATACTTAACTTTGTAGAAAACAAACGCACTCCAAATATAATCATCAGATAAATGAAATCACTAAAAGAACTATTCCACATTGGCAGTAGCTGAAGAAAATGCAGTAGGAGGAGTAATCGTTAATGCTCCTACTTGTGGATCATGTGGAGAGATTCCTGCTGTTTTATATTTATTGGAAAAACACACGTGGTTTTACGGAAAAAAGAATGCATCGATTTTAGGTGCAGGGGTTGCTTGTCAAGGAGAAATAGGTGAGCATGCGCAATGGCTGCTAACTTATACTAATCGTTTACTGATGGAATTCATCGGGTGTCGTTTGATCGAGTGGTTCAAGTTATGAGACAAACGGAACATGATAACCCTTCATTATATAAAAAAACCAGCGAAGGAGGATTGGCACTGGGACATAAGTTTTAAATTACTTAAGGACTCATTTTCTAAATAGAATTAATACTACTAATTATATAAATTATGATTGATTACATAAAAGGTGAAATAGCGGAACTTACTCCCGCAACAGTTACAATTGACTGCAATGGCGTTGGCTATATTGCAAATATATCTTTGCAAACCTTCAGTGCCATTAATAATAAAAAAACAGCTAAGATATACATTTACGAATCGGTGCGACAGGATGCATTTGTTTTGTTTGGCTTTGTGGACAAACACGAACGTGAAGTATTTCTCCATCTGATTAGTGTTTCAGGTGTCGGACCAAGCACAGCTCGTGTTATGCTATCATCACTCAGCTCGAAAGAACTGGAAGCAGCCATTGCTGCTGAAGATGTAAACCTACTCAAATCAGTAAAAGGAATTGGCACAAAAACAGCACAACGAATCATTGTAGATCTGAAAGACAAGATTAAATTTACAGACATTGAAGGTGCAACACAAAAACCAGGAGAGATTGTTGTACCGGCGCTGGGGAAAGAAGCAGTATCTGCATTGGTGATGCTAGGTTTTACTCAATATAATTCTCAAAAGGTAGTAACTAAGATTAT
Source organism: Dysgonamonadaceae bacterium (assembly GCA_028708095.1). Taxonomy (GTDB): domain Bacteria; phylum Bacteroidota; class Bacteroidia; order Bacteroidales; family Dysgonomonadaceae; genus UBA2632. The sequence goes on along the minus strand of JAQVZQ010000054.1, from coordinate 11,810 downwards.
AAAGGAATCACCAACTTTCACTGTTGAGGCTATTATAAAAGAGTCATTAAAAAGATTGTAGAAGTCTTTGCAATGTATTCTGATGAAGTAAAAGATATCAAGTAATGGTGGATTTTAAATTGTTTAAGTTGTCTGTATGCTTTCTTTTTACAATAAATCGATTTGACCTCCAGCTCTTTTTGACTCCATAATCTTTTTAAATTCTAAAAATGCTGGGTAATACTTGTTCATTATTTTCAAGAAAATATCATCAGCAACACCTTCATCAAATGCATTTAATGTGTTGCTTCTGCTTTCAATCATTTCTAACCACAAAGGTCCATTGGAAAACAGTCGCAACAAAAAAGCTTCTCTGGTAACCTCACTACTATTACTGATATTGGTGCTACCCTGATATTCTGCATAATCTTTCATCACAGTCCAAGCCAATTCATGTGTATATTCGAAACGTTGAACTAATCCATCTTTAATCACTTCATCTAACACAAAACCCTTTTCACTCTTATCTACAGATTGATTTTCACCACCCATGTTGTGTTTGATATAGTCGACAGCTTCCGTTAGCTTGTTTAAAGCTTTCAAAAAGTTATAAAAACGCGGTTTCCACTTAACATCTTGTTCCATATTCATTTTTAATTATATGAGTTTCTTATTTGATTCTTTTGCAAAAAAACTAAAAATAATAGATTTATTGCCGAACCATTTTACAATTCAAAGATACATGAATTATTCAATTCTCTTTATACAATATTCATAACTTTGATTTATATTTTATTGGTCATATATCCTCATCCAAATAAATATAATAATCAAAATAACCGAAATCAAAATCATCAAACAATTTTTCTATAATAGCAGCTATTAAAATTCTTTGGAAATAAATTATTTTGATCTGAATGATTGTCACTGATGTTTATGAGTTAAGGCCTTGTTAAATAAGTATAACAAAAAAAGGCTTTTACTATTATGTATTGTATGGTATGCAACAACCGACTACATTTGTATTACATAATAGTTGTAACCTTAATGAGTTGATAATAGTCCAACCGTAAAGTATATGATAAAACTGAATAAAATAAACAAATCGTATCACACAGAAGCAATATCGCTTCATGTTTTAAAGGATATTGATTTGGAAATTGACGAGGGTGAATATGTTTCCATTATGGGGGCATCGGGATCGGGTAAATCTACTTTACTTAATATTTTAGGGATTTTAGATAATTATGATAGTGGGAATTATTATCTGAATGGATCGCTTATTAAAAATTTATCTGAAAAAAAAGCAGCTCTTTATCGTAACGAAATGATCGGGTTTGTTTTCCAATCTTTCAACCTCATCCATTTTAAGAATGCATTGGAGAATGTAGCTCTTCCACTCTATTACAAAAAAGTAAGTCGCAAACGTCGAAACATTATTGCAATGGAACATCTCGATCAAATGGGACTAAAAGAATGGGCACATCATTTACCCAATGAATTATCGGGTGGACAGAAACAACGCGTAGCAATAGCCCGCGCCATGATATCAAATCCAAAAATTATATTGGCTGACGAGCCTACAGGTGCTCTTGACAGCAAAACATCTAAGGAGGTAATAAAAGTATTATCCGATTTAAATAGAACTGGCATAACAACAATTATCGTAACACACGAACAAGCAGTGGCAGATACAACAAAACGAATTATAAACCTGAAAGATGGAAGAATTGCGAGCAGTCAAATCAATAGAGCACTTTAGAATTAGGCAATACAAACAATGAGAGATCAATTTCAAGAAATATTTTCAACACTAAGTCACAACAAACTTAGGACAACACTTACGGGTCTTTCTGTATCGCGTGGGGAATTTTCATTCTCATTATTCTTTTAGGAGCGGGCAATGGTCTCAAAAATGGTGTGATGGAAAACTTTGAGGAGAGAGCTGTCAACCGTGTAACCTTAAGGACTGGAAATACTTCATTGCCATTTAAAGGATTAAAATCGGGACGAAACCTACAATTTGTTGATAAGGAGCTTGAAGTAATCAAAAATGAAGTGGCTGAAAGCAACCTCATCACTCCTCAGTCAGGCAATAATCAAACAATCTCTTTTGGAAGCGAATTCGGATCATATCCGATCAGAGGGGTTATGCCTGATTATTCTCATATTGAAAAACTACAAATCAAACCTGGTGATGGTCGATTTATTAACATTCTTGATATAAACAACGAGAATAAGATAATCGTGATTGACAAGAAAATTGAAGAAACTCTCTTCAAAGATAAATCGGCAATTGATAAATACGTAAAAGTGGGGCAACTTATGTATAAAGTGGTAGGAATTAATACAAAAAAAGAAGGTTGGGGAGGCCCTATTGCATATATTCCTTTTTCAACTTATCAATCAATTTACAATCCTAGCAAGAAATTCAATCGCATTATTTTTACTGTGGAGGGATTAGAAACAAAAGAAGAAAACGAAATTTTCAACGAAAGCTTGCGAAAAGATATAGCCAGTAGCATGAGTTTTGATGCTGATGACAAGCAAGCTTTGTATATAAACAATTCGCAGGAAGATTACATAGAGACACAAAAAATATTTGGAGGCATCACCCTATTTGTTGCCATTATTGGTGTATTCACACTCATAGCTGGTATAGTTGGTGTTAGCAACATTATGCTAGTATCGGTAAAAGAACGTACACGTGAAATTGGTATCCGTAAAGCAATTGGTGCTCCACCCATGTCCATTTTGAAAACAATTGTGCTGGAGTCAATCCTTATTACAGCTATTTTTGGATATATTGGTATGTTAGCAGGAATTGGAATTACGGAAGCAGCCAACTTTATGTTGGAACAAGCAGCTGCGGCGCAAGTTGCAGGAGAAGGACCTCAAATGTCAGTATTCAAAAATCCGACTGTGAACTTAGAATATGTTCTGATCTCGACTTTGATACTCATTGCTTCTGGAGTAATTGCAGGGTATATGCCAGCCTACAAGGCGGTAAAGGTGAAACCCATTGAAGCAATGAGGAAAGAGTGAGCTGAGTAATGTACGATATAATGTGAGACAACATTCAAATATCTTTACGCATCTGCTGCGTTGCAAACGTGAATAGTACAGTTTAGATTTTCAATTCTGATATTTTTCAAAAGATGCGGGAATATTATAAAATAGATTGAAAATGATTTTCAATTTTCAACTTTCACTTTTCAATTAATAAGAAAATGTTCGATTTAGATCGATGGTATGAAATATGGATTACGATTACGCACAACAAATCGCGTAGTTTCCTTACAGCATTTGGCGTGTTTTGGGGAATGTTTATGCTGGTTGTAATGGTGGGTGCTGGCAATGGTTTATCTAAAGGAATCAACTCTCAAATAGAAGGTTTTGCCAGCAACTCTGCTTTCTTTCAAGCGAAGAGGACTTCCCTACCCTACAAAGGCTTTCAAAAAGACAGGTCGTGGAATATGCTCAATAGTGATATTCCAATTATAGAAGACAGAGTAACCGGATTGGAACATCTTTCGCCCATACTTTTCAGTGGAGGTGGAGGTGGCAATGAGAATGTAACTCGAAACGAAAAAGCTGGAGCTTATTTGGTGAAAGGTACTTATCCTGTTTACGATAAAATTGAGAGAAGCATCATGGTGTATGGTCGATACATCAACGAAATTGACATAGCTCAAAATCGCAAAGTATGTATATTGGGCACCCGTATATATGAAGTGCTATTTAAACCAGGAGAAAACCCGCTTGGCGAACAAGTAAGGGTAAATGGCATTTATTTCACAGTAGTAGGCGTTGCACGCAAAACATCGAATGCCAGCATTGGAGGAGATCCAGAAGAGACAGTTGTATTGCCATTTACATCCATGCAACAAGCATTTAATCAAGGCAACATAATTCACTTTCTGGCTGCAACAGCTAAACCAGGAGTGAAAGTGAGGAAAATTCAAAACAAAATAGTGGAGACACTCAAGGAGATTCATCAAATAGCACCCGAAGATAAAGAAGCTGTTTTCAACATGAACATTGAGGAGCAATTCAACATGTTCAATAATCTGGGAATTGGTATCGGACTATTGATTTGGATTGTGGGTTTGGGCACTCTCTTTGCAGGAGCGGTGGGTGTAAGTAACATCATGCTTGTAACAGTGCGCGAGCGCACAAAAGAGATAGGAATAAGAAGGGCATTGGGTGCAACTCCAAGAAATATTATCGGACAAATATTAAGTGAGAGCATTGTACTGACAGTATTGGCGGGTATAGGAGGCATTGTTGTAGGAGTGGGTATTCTTTATGCAACTGGAATAGTGCTGAGTCAAAGCGATCAGTTTTTTAAAGACCCACAAATAAGCTTTTATGTGGGTATGTTAGCACTTGCAGTACTGGTTATTATTGGCACGTTTGCGGGTTTCATACCTGCACAGCGGGCAATGATGATTAAGCCAATAGAGGCAATTAGTGAGGAATAAGAGGTAAGTAGTAAGAAATGCCTGTGTTGGGCAAAATTGTAGAGACACAATGCTTTGTGTCTGAATTCAACAGAAGAAAAAATAATTATATACAGACAATATAATAAAACCATTGAACAAATAAAGCCCGACAATACTATGTTGGGATAACAAACAGAGACATGAAAAAAATATTAAAGATTGCAGGATTACTATTGCTGGGCCTATTGGTCATATGGACTTTTGTGTTCCTTTGGAAAAAATCGCGACCACAAATAAAAAACTATCAAATTGAACAGGCACAAAATGCAACTATTGAAAAGAAAACTGTTGCTACAGGCAAAGTGCAACCGCGCAACGAAATTCTTATTAAACCACAAATGTCGGGAATCATTGCAGAGCTATATAAAGAAGCTGGAGATAAAGTGAATGCTGGCGATATAATTGCAAAAATAAAAGTTATCCCCGACATGGTCACATTGAGTAGCGCTGAGACACGTTTGACGCGTTCAAAGTTAATTTTTGATCAAAGCGAAACAAATTTCAAACGTGACAGCATACTCTTCAATGAAGATGTTATATCGAAAGAGGAGTACGAAAAAGTGCGGCTACAATATCGCAATGATAGAGAGGAATTAAAATCAGCTGAGGACAATCTCAGTTTGGTGCGTGATGGTCTCACCACTCGTACTGCATCATCGAGTAACACCCTCATCCGTTCTACAGTAAGCGGAACAATTTTGGATGTCCCCATCAAAGTAGGAAATTCTGTTATACAATCAAACAACTTCAACGATGGAACTACTATTGCATCAGTTGCCGACATGAACGATATGTTGTTTGTAGGCAATATTGATGAAACGGAAGTTGGAAAAATATCAGTGGGCATGCCCATGAAGATAACTATTGGTGCAATGCAAGACGAAACACTCACTGCAGAATTAGAATATGTTTCTCCCAAAGGAACCGAAGCGGGAGGTGCCATACTGTTTGAAATGAAAGCTGCAATGAATATTCCTTCAAACATATTTGTAAGAGCTGGCTATAGTGCAAATGCAGAAATAATTCTTGAAAAACGAGAAAACGTATTGACCATTCCCGAAAGTAGTGTTGAATTTAATGTTGATAGTGCCTTTGTATATCTCGTAACAAAACAAAAGCCGCAAGAATTTGAACGTAAACTTGTGAAGATTGGACTATCTGATGGTATCAAGATTGAAGTAACCGAAGGCTTGAAAGAAAACGACAAGATTCGTGGTAATGAAATCGTTGAAACAAAATAACTACAAACCTATGAAGACCCGATATATCCTATTCTTGCTCACCCTCATTTGTAGTTTGTTTGGCCTGTCTGCACAACAACAATATACATTGCAAGAATGCATTGATATTGCCCTTGAAAACAACAGAAACATAAAGCAACAAGTCTTAAACAAAGAACAAAAGGAAATAGCCTATAATCAGGCACGAGCCGATTTGCTACCAAACCTGAATGCATCGGCTGGACAGAGTTTTATCTATGGCCGTTCGATTGGTTTGGATAATGTGTATCAAAACACCAACTCATCACAAACATCATTCAACATCGGTAGCAACATTACTCTCTTTGATGGTTTGAAGATGAAATACAACATCGACGCAAGAAAAGCAGAGATGTATATTTCGGAGGCCGACTTAGAGAAAATTCAAGATGACATTGTGATGAGTGTCTCCACTGCTTATATGCAAGTACTCATGAACAAAGAGTTGCTACAAATAGCCAACGATCAAATTGAACTGACGCAAACCAATTTACTTCGATTGAACGAACTGGTGAATAGTGGCAAAGTTGCAAGAGGAGAACTTTACGAGTTAGAAGCTCAACAAGCCAAAGAGGAATTTAATCAAATACAAGCTGACAATAATCTGAAACTATCTCTGTTGGATTTATCACAAATTATGGAGTTAGAAAATTTTGAAAACTTCGATGTAGCTATCCCTGATGATATTTTAGTGAACGATGACATACTACTTTCTCCTGCAATCATATATGAATCTTCACTCATTGCACGACCTGAAATTCGTGGTGCACAATATCGCATAGAGAGTAGCGAAAAACAAATATTAATTGCTAAATCAGCCTACTACCCAACATTAAGCTTTGGCGCATCCATGGGAAGCGGATACTACAATATGGCAAGTCGTGAAAATGCATCATTCACTAATCAACTGAAAAACAACCGAAGCACATCACTCGGTTTTAGTTTGAACATACCAATCTTCAACAGGTTTCAAGTTAGAAACAGCGTGAAGAATGCACTAATATCATTGGAGTACAATCACATTGAAATTGAAAAAACAAAGAGTGCATTACGAAAAAAAATTGAACAAGCATACTACAATGCCATTGGTGCAGAAAGCCGATGGCAATCTGCTCAGAAATCAGAAATTGCAAGTCGTGAAGCCTATCGTTTTGCTGAACAGAAATATGAAAACGGTAGAGGCACATCGTACGAACTATCTCAAGCTAAGAGCAACCTTGCAAAAGTATTGTCCGATCAGGCGCAAGCAAAATATGAATATATTTTTAGATTGAAAATATTAGAACTGTTAAAAGATTGATTTCTTGTAACCATTCTATTCTTGCAGTAGACCAACAAATAGAAAAACTAATAAAAAAATATGATTAGGACTTGAGTGCAACAACATAAAAGCAACTTGTGAAGGTGTTGGAAATTTAATGTTGGGTGGCATTGCGGAATTCTTAGAAATTGAATCGAATGGGTGTTGAAAAAGTAAATGCAGGAAAGTAAATAAACCCGAACTTACTATACCATTTATAGATAGAAGGCTGTTTCAATGTAATATTGAAGTAGCTTTTTTTATGGATTGTTTGAAAGCACAAATACATAGAGTGTGGCAACGATGTTATTTATATGCTAAAAAAGGTGACAAGCCTCAGATTTTGACCTCCTACAAAGCATGTTTTGAAAAGAAAGTAGTCATGTTAAGTTACGCAATAGCTAAATGTCCACAGAAAGTAGTCATGTAAGGTCCCGAGAGTGCTTTCTGCCGACAGAAAGTAGTCATGTTAGTTCCCGAGGGTGCTTTCTGTAAGCAAAAAGGAGTTGTGTTAAGAAATATGGGTGTATTTTCTTAAAAAGCAGGTCATTTGTTGGTTTTTTTCACTCATCAACCATTAAAGTAATGTTTTATTGTAACCTAAATCAATCACTACTTGTCCAATACATGAAAACAAATTAATAAATTACTATTATGAAAATTTTAAAATCTATTTTATTAGCATCCGTGATCATGATTATTAGCCTTTCAACTTCAACGGCAAAAAACAATGAATTATTCAGCAAAAATTACAAAGTTAAATCTTTCTCCTCTGTCAAAGCAAATACTTTTGCAGACATTGTTTATACACAATCAGACGAAGTTGTTGTTAAGGCTGTTGGAGAACAAAACTTGGTTGACAATTTAAAGATTACCGTAAATAAAGGTGTATTGACAATTGAGAATGATAAAAAGCTAAACAATAGGAATGATGTCCCAGTTGTCATATTTCTTAGCTCACCTACAATTACGTCAATCGAAACACATGGTATGGGAAATTGGTGCCTGAAAGGTAAAGTAAAAACGGATAACTTAGAAATTAAATGTAAGGGCATTGGTTCTTTGCGAGCTTTAGATTTACAAAGTGAAAAAGTGTGTGTTAAGTATGATGGTATTGGCGACTTAAGTTTAGGTGGGATAACCAACTTGGTAGAAATTACTGCTGATGGAGTTGGAAATGTTGATTGTCGAAACCTTCTTGCCAAAACTGCTATGGTGAAATCAACAAAAACAGGGAAAGTGAATTGTTTTGCATCTGAATGCATTGGTCTTTTCAATGATGGAGTTGGTGACATCACTTACCACGGAAATCCAACAGTAAAAAACTTGCAAAATGTAGGCATGGGACTAATTAAGGAAGGCATGTAAGTAAATCAAGATGTCACTGATTATTATTAAATATAGGCTGTTTGAAATTAAATCTAACAGCCTATATTATTTACTAAAAGGCACAAAGGTAATTGCAATGAATTATTGATTGGATACATAGTCATTAATCACATAATGAATTCTTATTGACCCTAAAACATTAAAAAACTCAACACCCGATTGCAAAGTATCAGTCTGGATTGAAGGCAGAAGGTGCAATGTTATATTGGTAATCACAAAACGAAGCTATCTCAGCGTGATGAGTGATGAACAAAACAGTACGGTCACCGATTTCCCGCTTTAAATTTCTCAAGAAAGCATGCTCCGTTTCAGAATCGAGGGCAGAGGTTGCTTCGTCCAAGAGAAGAACTTTTCCTGGACGCAAAAGTGAACGTGCAATAGCAACACGTTGAGCTTGACCTTCAGACAATCCTGATCCATTCTCACCCAAAATAGTGTCCAACCCATCAGGTAAATCAAACACAAACTCAGCAGAAGCGATATTTAATACCCGTGTAAGTTCATTATCATCTGCTTCGGAATTACCCAGCAGCAGATTTTCACGAATACTACCACTAAACAAAGATCCACCTTGTGGCACATAGACAAAGTTGGAACGGGTACTTTCAGAAATCACGACCGATTCATTTTCATCTTCTATAACAATACTTCCTGAATCTGGTTTTATCAGTGCTAATAACAGTCGTAGCAAGGTGGTTTTTCCTACTCCTGTTTCTCCCATTACCGCTACCATCGTTCCTGGTTTCACTACCATAGAAAAATCTGAAAGTACTGGCTTTGTTTGGGTAGGATATGTGAAAGTCAAATGTTCAATCTTAAGCGTTACATTACCTTGAAGGAGAATCTTCTCTTCGTTCTCTTCCAATTTAAAACCAGTCAGATATATCAATCGTTCAATAGCTGTTTTGGCAGACACTATGGATGGCAATAATCTAATTAAATCAAACAATGGACGCTGTATTCTATTCACCAGTTGCAGGTAAGCTGTTACCATACCAAAGGTTACTGTCTTGCTTGCCAGTCCATATGCACTCCATAAAAAAGCTGTAATATAACCACCATTGAAAGTAATACCCATCATTAAGTTAGCAAAGATGGAAACATTCGTTCTTTTATGTACACTTTGATGCAACTTAGATTGTAGTTTGTCCAGCCGGTCTAGTTCATTTTCTTGTCGTTCAAATGTGCGGATCACAATCTGATTCAGGAGACTCTCTCCCACCATAGAAGTAATCATGCTTTCACTCTCCTTTACTTCCAATGTGTATTTTCGCATGTGAGTATAGTACAGTTTACTGAGTAAAGCAAGCAGTGGCATACCTACACCTAAAATTATAGCAAGCATCGGATCCAAGAGATATAAAATAACCAATGCTCCAACAAATTGAGTTATAGCAATAATTGTTAAAGGTAATGATGTAACCATCACATTAATCACATCGTCTGTGTCTTTGATGATGCGTGTAATCATATCGCCACTGTGCATCGACAATAATTCTTGCCAACGGGTGTAAAGCAAATGTGAAAAAACATTGTAACGGATGGAGTTTGCCATGCGCACTTCAGTCATTCTGCGCAAACGTATATCTAGCAACCGAAAAAGGATTTGAAGGACTACCAGTATTGCCAAAAGGATGGAGTAGTACAACAATTCACCCTGCCGTTCTCCTGTGGCAATATCAATAATAACTTTAGAGTACCATACGAAAGCCAGTGAAAAAGCAACCTCAGCCAAACCAATCAGCATAATCATACCAATTCGGGTTCTAAAACCTTTGGAGGTATATCGTATAAACTGAAGGGTAGATTTCATTTAAATCCGTTTTTCAAATGACTAATTAATTTTGTAACTGGCAATATCCTACAATGCTCAGGTGATATTACGCCAAACTTTTTTGATCTTCGTAGAGTTGATTTATATGAAAACCACATACTGCGCAATTTTTCTTTAGGACGTTGTTTACCTGATCGATAAAAACCAAAATTGCCATTATCCAATATATCTGAGATCACCCAATCAGCATGCTTATCATCCGTTATCATCTCGAAGGGGAAAATATTTTCGGAAGCATCGAGATATTTCACAGCCGCTCTGGCAAACACTTGCATTGGATAAAGCAAAGCGTAAGATTTAGCTATTGCTGTAAAAGAAACAGGATCAATCTCATTTCTGTGTTTTGAAAGAAAAAGCACCCAATCGCAAAACTGACGAAAACCCACTCCTAAATCTACAAAGTGACGAAACATATGTTGAAATATAAAAAAGGCATTCATGTCCACGGGTAACAATTTCACGGTTAAACCATCAATTTGCACCGATGTAAAGTTTTCTTTTTCAATCAAATCATTTTCCCACTCTTTAAATAGGTTATCATACTTTTTATTATCAAAAAAAGTGATTCGTTGGTGGTTTTCAAACAAAACGCCCTCTTTGCTGAAACTATAATGGAAATGATCGTCATCGTCAGCTTTAATCTTGAAACCTTTTGCTGAAAAACATTCTTTCGATCTTTCGTAATCTCCTTTCCTGTAAATAAAAAAATCAATATCACCCACATTTCGAAGTAGAGGCGATGGATAATTCATTGCATTGCCCATCCCTTTAAGTAAACAAATTGAAACATCGGACTCATGATACTCTCGCGTAATCTCTGATAACATTTGAATCATTTTACGACTTAGTGTTTCAGTCTGCTCTATCTGGATGATGAACTGAAGGTTTTGTTCTCTAGGAGGTAAACTTTCCTTGGGAAGAGACAAAGCTTTATCAGCTATCAATGCGCTGACTGTTTGTCTTCCTGCCATATTAGAAATCTCTTTCCAAGTCTTTCTGTCTATTCCTTCGAAAAGAGAAGCATTTGCAGGTTTATCCCAAATAGCTGCGCTTAAAAGATTTAAAAACAAAGGATGGATGACAGAATCACTCATCAAATAATCCCTCTTTTGTAAGTTTATCAATCAAGATTTGCACATCGGATTCGGCTCTTTCTTTATCTACGTCGTATTTATCGATTAGCAAACTTATCCAGTCTTCTTTGGTGAATTCTTTATGTTGCACTTCTTGCACGAGGTATGCAGCCGAATTATTCAGACTGATTACACGGGTATAATCCAACCCAGATCCACTTTCGGATACCATCATAAATTCATCACCGATTTTCCGAATAGTTAAGTTATCTTTTAGTTTCATGTGCTCAGATATATCATTTTTCATTTCAATTGTAATTATAATTATTTTGCAAATATGGCACTCTTCTATAAATGGCCAAACAAACCCTGCGTAAAAATAAATTCCGAGGCCATAAATAGCGATATAAATTCCACCGAAAGTCTCCTCTTTTAATTGCTTTACCATTACGAAACAAGGTGGTTACCTCG
>JAQVZQ010000053.1 GCA_028708095.1 Dysgonamonadaceae bacterium | reverse complement strand
GGTTTAGGATTTGTTAATGTTTTGTTTAACCACTTCAAAGATAGCAATTTATCTTCAAACTTCATCACTTTTTTTATTTATTTACATGCTCAAATGCGCTTTTTTTAGAGGGTGGGAAACTTGAGGTATTAAAAAGCAAATAGCAAGTTGCAAATCGAAAGAAAGATAGTAATGTTTCTTTGTTGGCTCAATTCTTCCTACTTGTGACTACATGTTTAATTCACCAACTCGTGTAAATATTTGTCTGTGCGTATTGCTATATCACAATCAATGGCACGGATGGATATCCGCACCAGCCTGCGAGATTACAAGAACTTTTGTGAGACACTTTATACCCTTTTCATCGCTGTTAAGAGTGCAAAGTTTGAACAAATAGTACTTTCTAACGATCAAAAGCATTCAAAGTAAAAACAAATAGTGATTTCTAAGTATTATATTTTCCAAAGTTTGCCTTAAACTTAATAACACAGCTTATCGGTAATTTTTTAAATAAATATTGTTTTTTAACAAGCTATTACTACCTTTGCTTGCAGTATGATGTGGCATAGCAATATTGCAAAATCAATACTTTAAAAGCTGGATAGATACACACTGTTTTTGCATTGAGATGTTGTATAATAAAATGTTTTTCTTAAATTTTAAAATCTAGTAAACTTACATTTTTTCATCCATATAATATTAATCCATAAACTCCGTTTTAGCTATGAAAAAAACGTTTTACTCCTTCTATCAGTTTGTTTGGTGGTATTCTCTTGTGGCGATAGTGATGAGTCTATACCTGCCGCTAACGGCCCTACAATCACCCTAAAAGAGACCAACGCTGATTTCTCTACTGCAGGCGGCTCGCAATCTATCTCGTTTGAATCGAATATGAGTTGGACAGCAAAGTCTTCACATAACTGGTGCACTGTATCTCCTACAAGTGGTGATGCATCAGCAAAAAGCATTACCATCAGTGTCACCCCAAATGACACTTACAACAACAGAAGCTGCATTGTGACTTTTAGGGTTGAGGGCATCACTAAGTCTGTTACTGTTGTTCAATCTCAAGAAGATGCAATAATACTTCCCGATAAGACACATACCCTATCAAGCGATAGTCATCAACTGGCTATCAGATTGGATACTAATGTGGACTTTGATGTAATTATCCCTGATGATGCTAAAAATTGGGTGTCATATACAGGAACTAGGGCATTACGAACTGAAATATTATTGTTGAACATAGAAGAAAATAAAGGTTTTGTTGAACGCACCACTGAAGTTTATGTGAAGAACACAACAACTGGCCTGATCGATACGCTTACTATCGCACAGCTTGAAAAATATGCCTTTTTTGTCAAAGAGATGGGTACTCTTGCCAAAATCCTTAATCAAACGCAAAAAGATACTATCACATCAATGATTGTAAGAGGAGAGATAAACGAAGCTGATTTTAAAGTGATGAGAGAACAGATGCCCAAACTGAAATATTTAGATTTGGTAGATGTGAAGGGAATAAAATTCCCCGTTTTGCGTTTATTGGTAATAAACGAATTAACTCAATTGTTTTTCCTGAGAGTATTACAACTATTGAAGTCTCTGCATTTTGTGAATGCTGGAGCTTAACTGGGCCTTTAAATCTTCCTGATGGATTGACTACACTTCAAAATTTTGCATTTTATGAGTGCATTGGCTTAACAAGTACTCTGAATCTTCCTGATGGATTGAAAACAATTGGGAAATCTGCATTTGCTTTTTGTTCTGGTTTTAATGGCTCTTTGGTACTGCCTAAAGAATTGACAGCAATAGACGATAGGGCATTTCTAGAATGCACAGGTTTGACTGGAACATTGAATCTACCTGCCAGCTTGACTAAGATAGGTTATGAAGCATTTTATAATTGCTCTGGTTTCAGTGGTTCTTCAATACTCCCTGAGGAAGTGACAATGATTAATAAATCTACATTTTATAATTGCACGGGATTAACAGGATTAGTTTTGGGCAATAAAATTGTTTCTATTGATGAAAGAGGATTTGAAGGATGCAGTAATATTTCGGGAACTGTTGTTTTTCCATTAAGCCTTGAGGGGTTAGGAAGAAACGCATTTGAAGGGTGCAAAAAAGTGGATGCTTTTAGATTTACTCAAACTACGCCCATTCCGCTTGAATTTCTGATGTTTCCTTACGATGCTACTGTGGAAGTGCCAGCATGGACAGTTTATTCCTATAAACATAAATGGGCTGCTGGGTCGTATAATATAGTGGGGTACTGATTATAATTATACAATAGCTGAATTGAAAAAAGACAATTGAAAACGGTTTAAAGAAGTGTTTGTGAGGAAAAGTAATGAGTGGTAAGGCATGCAACACCTGCTATCTCAGAGCTGGCGCGGATATCTATCCGTGCCATTGACAGCAGTAAAGGTAAAAGGCACAAACAAAAGTCTGCGCCAACAAGAGCTCATAATTTTACAAGTAAACTGATAGATCATGAGTGCAAAGCACAAGATTCATAATCCAGAAGGAGTTTATTTTTATAAGTTTTGCTGCTATTGATTATACTGGAGGGAAGGGAATGTTGGACGTGAAGGCTGTAATATAAAAAGGCACGGATGAATATCCGCGCCAGCGAGTATAGAGATGAAAGTAATCGCTATTGCGATACACGCTTTGTAAAAACTTGCGAGTGGTTTGAATAAATTTCATGATTTCAGTCCAATCTGCGATTCAGACAGTAGAGAAATAAAGTTAACAGGTCTCTCTTTTGGCTTAAACAAATTACGGTAACATTCCGTAGCACATCTTTTATTTCAAACAGATTACAGGGACTCTCCGAGACACCACTTTTAGTTCAAACAGTTTGTGAGGACATTCCGTAGCAAAACTGTTTGTAAAACGAGCGAGTGGGTGTTAAATAATAGGCACAAGTATAGAGACTTGTGTCCCCCTATTTCATCAACTGAAGTCCTTCGGTTGCTGAGGCATCGGCGGGGCTGATTAGCTTCACCTTGTTGAATAGCAATTTTGCTTCATTGTAATTGCCTTGGAAGTAGGAAGTCCAACCCAGCATCAGCAACCCATCGTAACCAAAAGGGTATAAATCTACCACTTTTTTAAATAAAGTGTGTGCCTTATTGTAATCTTTTCGTCCGTAATAGACTAATCCGAGACGATATAGGGCAACTGTGTTATTAGGATTTATTTCCAGAATTTTATTGTATAAGGTAATTACCTCGTTCCACTTTCCTAATGCCGAAAGTGGTAGGATTAACCCAAAGCGAGCTTCTTCGGAGTAGGGTTTTAGCTTGTGAGCCGTGGTGTAAAAAATTATTGCCTCATCGAACAGTCCCGCATTATAATTGAGCCAACCCAACCGCAAGTTTATTTCGTACGAAGCCTCATTGTAAACTTTTTTAAGTTCGTCCGCTGCCGCCTTAAAATCACCTTTTCTCTCCAACTCATAGCTTTTTGAGAACGTCGTTTCTAGCACTTGTTGATTCACTTGTGCATCTACTGTAATGATTGCTGTAGATAAAAGAATAATTGCTATTTTAAATTTTAAAAACTCCATGATATTCCTCCTGTAAAAGTATGTTTTGTAAAATTATAATTTATTGAGTTGCTTTCAACTCCCGCTACATAAACCCGATATTTCTCTTCAACATCTTGATTGATGTAACGAAAAACAAATTGTCCGTTTCTAAAGATAGGAACATAAATACTCCCCGTAAATTTATGGTTCGATTTGCCTGGTATATTCGAAACAATATAACCTGCAGCTTCCACAAAGCTCTCCATGTCGCCTATCAAGTATTGTCCGTGTAAATGAACCATGCCAAGCTGTGCACCTGCCGAAACTCCGAAGGTGTTGTAACTGAAACTCTTTTCAGAACTTGCCTTAAAGTAAGCTCTTGGTGTGAAGTAAAGATTAGCGTTTGAATAGGGATAATAAGTTACCCAGGCTGAAAGCTGTGTAAAGGTTTCATCAAAAATATTGGCAAAGTTTACTTCTGCTCCTGGCGAAAAGCTCCCAAAGTGGGACCAAACAGAAGTGGAAAAAACATAATCGGAAAACTTATTATTGACTTCTGAAAAAATTGGATTCATAGTATTGTCTAACCCTCCTAAAGAATACGACGTGTTGCCCCAAATAACACTTAATGCTGGCGACAGATGTGTTTTTTGCCCCAACACAATATGCGGATTAATAAAGTATTGGAGCTGTTTGGTTTTAGCTGAGAAGGTTGTTTTCGTACCCCAGTCCACACTTTGTTCAAAAGTGCTTTGCAAATAGGTTATACTGTGAGTCAAAGAGAAACCAGGTACAATTTGATGGCTCAAATCAAATGACTCGAAGTGGTAATTTTTCGAGAAGAAAGCTTCACCGTAGTCATCGTTCACATTCGCCTCTTTACTCAAATCTAGGGTGGTTAAATGATCGAAATCTGAATTAAAGTTATAACCAACCTCTAAAGCTGCAGTCAACAATTTGCTCTTTTTGAATCCAATTTTACTTTTCATGCCATCCGAAAAGCTTTTTGCCAGTTTTGTCGCCTCGCTTTTCCTTCCCGAATAGACCAAACTGTAATAAAGATATTCCTGCAACCACTCGAATTGTTGGTCATTTTTGTAAGCTTTCAAAAACCACTCGGATGCAGTACGATATTTACCGAGATTGAACAATGCAATCCCTGTACGAGCCTCTAAGTAGAAAAAGTCGATGCCTTGCTTTCGTGCTTCTGCTGAATAATCAATCAACTCTTGCCATTGTTGTTGCTGAAAAAGTTGAAACGATGTGGTGTCAACCTCAACAAAGTTCAGCTTCTTTTGTGCTGATACATTTAGCACAAAAAGGAGCAAAAAGGCAGTTATTACCGTTCGTTTATACATTGTATTTTAATTTTTGCTCTGTTAGTAACTATCGATATTTCAATCGTTCTTTGATTATTTACTGTTACTTTGCAGTTGTATTCTTTTGTTTTATGCCTACCAATTCGCTTTGTAATTAGTGCGTTCATGGCTACATCGCCCGATGATAAAATATCGCTCGCTTCCTTTATCGTCAACTCATAATCAACTTTTAGAAAAAGAAAGAGAGGGGCTATAAAATCTTGAGCAACTTTCAGGATACCGCTGAACATCTGATTCAAAGGGATAGAGTCAGATATTTTACTGTTGGGTAGAAAACCTAATGGGACTTTGTAAAGCGCAGCAAAAACCCAAAACAATGCTCTGTTTTTCTTTCCACTATAGTTGGTAAAATAGTGCAAATCACCATTGTTATACAGATAAGCTTTGCTATTGTCGGCTTTGCTTCTGATGTAGGTAGTATTGTATATGTCTGTTTCCACAACCCATGCAAACTCACCAGCAAGTTTTTGCCATTTACGGTTTTTAGATTCTACTTCAACAGTTCCTTTTATCTGCTGACCAGGAATAAAATGCAAGGCTTCTTGAAGGATTTTGTTCTTGATAGGATTGGCAATTATTGCATCTTTCAAAGGATTTTCAAATGTTTTCAATTGATACTTACCTCCCTCTTTCAACAAAAAATTGCCAAATGGATAGTCGATGGTTGCCGACCCAATATAGGGTGTTGCCTGAAACTGAAAATGTAAATGTGGATACGGCGAACGTCCAGAATTTCCACATCGTCCAATCACTTGTCCCTGTTTAATTTGGTCACCCTTTTTCACATCTACCGAACGATGTTTGAGGTGACTAAGCTTGGCATACAAAAAACTGTTGTGTTGAATAATTACACTGTTCCCCCAATTCTCAAGAGTGTTTACATCGCCAATTTTATTGTCGGGAACAGTATCAATTGCTTCAATAACTGTGCCGTCGAATGGCGCAAGCACCGCTTTGCCAAAACAAAAATAATCTTCGGCAAAATCGCCACTATTTTTAAACTGCGCATCATCTGCATCCACTATAATAAAATCCCATGCATTCCTCCAAGCTCCTTGGTGTGTATGCTCCCCGTTGTGTGCTTGACTCACTTTCCATTCGCCATAGAAAGGTAACGAAGCCGAAATGGTGAAAGCAGAGGGAAAACGTTTTATATTGCCTGAATGGAGGTATAAATTCTGTTCGGGATTGCCCAGTTGAACGGGTGTTTCGAGGAGATGTTTTGGACGTTTTTCACGCAATTTCAATGCGTATAAAAACATCAAAACAATCATATTAAAAGGGAAAGAATAAGGAGCGATTTTAAACAACATAAATAGTTGCTGTGTACCAATGGCAATTAAAACTACTGCGGGTAGCAACAAAATTATCCACCCGTAACTTACACGGTTGGGCAATAAATAGTAGCCACCCAGTGCAATGGCAGTTAAAATATAGTTGAAGCCAATGAAAGTGTAGTTGAGCGTATTGAACTCAATGCCCACAAATTTGTAAAACAGAAACGCCACCAAATAACCCAAAACAGAGAGTGTGAAAGTGATGCGTGAGTAGATGAGCAAACCAAAGGCAATAATAATTCCAGCCAATAGATGATGCTGAAAAAAGATAGCTGCCAATGAGTGGAAATAGGCTTTGATAAACGGAGACCTGATGGAGTTTTCGAGTACGTTATAAAACTCAACAGATCTTACTCCTCCTATTGCATATAGCTCGTTGTAAACAAAAATGCTTCGTTCGCTGATGTTTAATGCAGTTAAACTATTGCCTGAAAGCGTAATAATCCAAATGGTAATTAGAAAAGGGATGCTTAAAAAGGGTAATCCGTATTTTCCTAGGACACCCTGAAAAACAATGGTTAAGAAAAAACATAATACTGCCGCAATAGCAATTAGAAAATACAATTCGAGGGATGGTTGGTAGAAAAAACCAATTCCCAACCCCACTAAAAGCGCATTAAAACCATACAATCCCGACTGTAAAAAATACTTGTTGTAGCCCAAGGTCCACGCAAGAATGTTCGCAATGACAACAGCAATTAATCCGCCCAAACCCGCACCATAATCAAAGAAACTGATAACTACCAAAAAGGCAGCCAAGAGTTTCGATTGGGAGAAAAACACCTGCGAATAGCTGTTAAAGACAACATTTAGAAGTTTTTTAGCTTTTGGGATATTCTCAGTCATTGGTTTTGTTTTTTGAAATTAGCTCTATTTATTATAATCTCCCTTTACCGTTGACTTTAATCAACGGAGTACTACTTTTGCTAAGCTATTATTGGCTTTAGCCACATTTACGTAAATTGAAGATGTGGCTAAAGCCAAATCTCGATTGTAAACCTCTTATCCGTTGGTTGAAACCAACGATAAAGATTAAAACCGTTGGTAATATACAACCCGACGATAAAAGTTAATAAAAAAAATAAAATAAAAGCACCTTCATTATCTCTTTGGATTAAACTCATTTACCCTCAATGTTTCTAAGCTTTCTTTCTTTTTTATAATGTGTGCTTTCCCTTCCAAATCAATTAACACCACATTTGGACGGTAAGTTATAAACTGCATCCACTGCGTAACATTATAGGCACCCACCCGCTCAATTACCAATCGGTCACCCGTTTTAACTTGTGGAAAATTTATTGCATCGCGAATGACGTCTATATTCATACAAAGTGGACCATAGATAGTCGTATCCTCCATTAAATCAGAAATTTCACGACTGGGGAAAACTCCTAAATTATACCAAAATGAAGTAAACAGCAAATTTACTCCAGCATCAATCACAATGGTTCTTCTACCTGTAGTGGAACGTTTATTGGCAAGCACTGATGTAATTAAATAACCAGCATCGTCGATGAGTGCACGCCCTGTTTCTAAAAATAAAATGGGTAGATTTTCGTGCGGTATCTCAGAAGTAATAATAGCATTTGAAATGGCTTTGGCATAATCATCGAAGGTTGGACAAGTTTCTGAACCAGGCATATAAGCACCTTTCAAAGTATTTTTTGATGCAAAACCACCACCCAAATCAATGTATTTCAGCCATAAATTAAATTTCCGATGAATGCCAACCATTAGGGACGAAAATTTAGTTGCTGCTATTCCATATCCTAGTGCGCTCATTATATAAGTGCCAATGTGTGTGTGCAATCCGATTAACTCTAGATTATCGGCAAGCATAATACGGTTGATGGCACTCCATGCTTCACCATTTTCATAGTTAAAACCAAAGCGATCCCACATTGGATAGATTCCTGCATCAAGGTTTACACGAATAGCTACCCGTGCTTTTTTGTTCATTTCTTGCGTGATTTTAATCAGCAAATACAATTCATCAAAATGGTCGATATGAATGCAGGCATTGTGGTTGATAGCAAGTTTTAAGTTTTCCTCCGATTTTTCAGGACCATTATAAAGAATATTGCTACCCTTCACACCCAACGAAAGCGCTTTCTCAAATTCAAAAACCGAAACCACTTCTGCCCACGAACCTTCATCGTGAAAAATACTGCAAATTGCATCCAGATAGTTGGTTTTGTATGACCAAGCAAATTGAACTTTTGGGTAGTGTGTTTCAAAAGTCTGTTTTGCCTTGTTGTATGTTTCACGTATTGTTTTCTCAGAAAACACAAAGAGAGGTGAGCCAAACTCATCTGCTAACTTCGCAACGGGTATTGAATCGATTTCCGCAATAATTCTTTGTTTTGTTGACAACCCAAATTTATTGGGAACACCAGCTGTAATTTTGCTGATTATCGGTTTTTCGTAGTTCAACTTTTCCATATATTCTATATTTCTTTATTGATTGAAATTGCTGCAAATCGTTCTAAATCTACAATCATATCGTAAGAGTATCGGACAAACATTTTTCCAATTTTGTATTCTTTCATGGGTTTTACTTCCATTCCTAAGGCAAGTTTTATCAAGGCTTCTGGAATGTTTTGCCCAGAACCAACAGCCAAATATACCCAAGCTGGAATTCGTGGGTTAATTTCTATTAGGTAATAATCGCTAGAGCTGGTTTTTATAAGCTCAAGCTCCATCCCCCCCTTCCATTTTGTTTTTTGTATGAGCACTCGGGTGAGTTCCAACATTTTTTCGTCTGCTAAGGTAATACCACCCCAAGCTTTTCCTTTTTCGGTGATATACTGTTTGCGCATAGGTACTGCTGCAATAGTAGTTCCACTTCCATCGCCCAGTGCTACTACATTCACTTCTGTTCCACTAACAAACTCTTGCACAATAACGGGCAAACCCCATTTCGAAGCTACCTTATGAAAAGCGTATATTGCCTGCTCAATATTAAAACATTTGTAGGCATCGTAAAACTGCCCCTTTATCATTATTGGATAATCGAATTTACTGGCTACTTCATTCAATTGGTGGAGACTGCCTAAATTGATACTATCAGGAACTTTCACCCCATATTTTTCACCATATTCGGGCAACTTGTCTTTTTCCCGCTCCTGAAACTGTTCCAAGGTGGGCAGAAATGTTCGAATACCTTTTTCGGCGAGTCGTTTTTCGTATTTCATAAACGAAAAAAGTTCGGCATCGAAATTGGGTATCAGGACGTCTATTTTTTCTTGTTGATGAATTTGCTCAACACGTTCAATCAATCCCTCAGAACCAGACGAAGGATATGGAATTTGAAAGATGCGGTCACATAAATTCTCCATGTATATACCTGGCTCTAAGTTTTCGTACACTAAGCCAATCACTCGAACTTCAAGTTCCTCTGAATCTTTTGCTCCACGAATAACGGGAACACCTGGTCCTGGGTTGTCGGTGTTATTCAAACCCGTTACTGCTAACGTTATTTTCTGTTTTATCATAACTGGGTTACTCTATGCACATAAGAAAGATTAATTACTTTGTAAAGTCAATTCTCGTAAAGACAGTTTAAACAAAATTCAGCGGATTATTTTGTTGCGTTAATTGATAGTGTTTCAGCATGGTACTGAATTCATAAAAATCTTTCTCGAAACTAAGGTCGTCAACATCGTATTTGTCGAGGATTGTTTTTCTGATTTCATCAAAGTCGCTATTAGCTGCAATCATCTTAATTATCTCTAACCCTATTGGGTTCAAGCTGAAGGACTCGCCAGTGAGCGCATTAAAAACAAATCCGTTGTCGCTGATTTTTATCTCTTCTAATATTTGCATGGTTTTGGTTTTTATGAGATTCAAAAACTTACCTTTCTATTTAAACTATAACAGGGTTGGCTCTGGTGAAGTATGAACTTTTGAAATATAGAATAAAGTTACAGAATTAGATTGTAAACTCACCTTATTAGAAAGATTATTCGTGTTAAATGTCTTGTAAATTACAGTTTTAGTGGGTTCCTAAAAGAATAGTTGAGACACCGTTCTAAAACAGCTCGAGCAAATATCTATGATAAAATATTTGCTCGAGTTTTAGTTATCACTATTTCTGTTTATCCGCAGATAGTATGGATAGTTACCTATTGCGAAATTGTGGACTTCTTCTGTTATTTATATTTCGTCCATTGTTCCGATAATAACCACGACCTCCATCACTCATCCTTCCTGCGCGGTTGAAATCTCTTACATCTTGACGCAACTCATTCCATCTATCAGCTTTCTCTTTACCGATAATTTTTACTAGTTCTTCAGAATGTTTTTTCATTTGCTTCTCTCTCATTGCACGAAACTCGTCACGACGTGCATCTCTATCTTGTATTCCCGTACCACGTTGACTTCTTTGCTCTTTGACTTGTGCAATACGTTCTGCTTCTTGTTTTTTACACAACTCTAATACCTGTGCAGCCTGCTCAGCTGTCAAATCAAGCTTTTCTGTCATTAGATCAACTCTCGCTTGAGGTGTCATTCTCATCATGTTGTCACTACGTCTGTTGTCGAAGTTCCTTCTATTATCAAATCCTTGTCCATTATTGCGATAATAACCATGGCTACGACCACCACTCATTCTACCTGATCGGTTGTAATCTCTGATGTCTTTACGTAATTCATTCCATTTATCAGCTCTCTCTTTCCCAATGATTTTTGCTAGCTCTTCATATTGTTCCTTCATCTGCTCGTCTCTCATTGCACGGAACTCGTCACGACGAGCATCTCTTTTTTGTATCCCAGTACCACGTTGACTTCTGTTTTCTTTGACTTGTGCAATGCGTTCTGCTTCTTGTTTTTTGATCAAAGCTAAAACTTCAGAAGCTTCTTTGTCTGTCAAGTTAAGCTCTTTTGTCATTAAGTCAACTCTCTCCTGCGGAGTCATTCGCATCATATACTCGCTACGTCTGTTGTCAATATTTCGCCTATTACCATAGTTTTGTGCCGAAATTGACATGCTTACTGTTAGCAAAAGTGTTGCTACTAAAAATAAATACTTTTTCATATTCTTATAAATTAAAAGGTTTCTAATGTTTTGCACTTTATCGTACTGCTAAATTGAACTCAAATGTAGTGAAAGGTTTAATGCCATGCAAACATTTCTATCCTTGTTACACCTTAATAATCATATATATACGCATCTTTATAGATGCTTTCTAGGTCTTGGTGGAACAACTTAGTTGTTTCGTCTATAAAAAAGTATTGTCTGCCTATTTCCTTAATTTGTTGCTTAATATTATTTACTATATAGTTTGTTCCGAAAAGCAAACTAAGAATACTAACCTGCTTTACTTACGTTATAAAATATTTATTAGTGATTTGGATTAGCATTTAAAGCATTAAAATTGAAAAAAGACATCATTTTACCATATACAGAGGAACTTATTGTAAATTTCATAAACATATATTAATGCGAGTTGTTTAAAAGAGAGGTTGGTGCTAAAAAGCAACCATATATTTACATATAAAATTGAAAATCATGAAAAAAATTAGATTCTTATCAATGTTGAGCGTGGTGTTTTTATTGGGTGTAGGATTAACAAATTGTGATAAGGTAAAAGACTCAGAACTTGAGGAGAAGGCGACAGAACTTATTGCGACTAACCCAGATGCTGGCAATGTTTCTGTTTCGGTAATTGACAAGGTTGCCACCCTTAGTGGAACGGTTGAAAATGAGGCAACTAAAAATCAAGTTCAATCTTCTATTATGGAAGTTGAAGGCATTAAATCGGTGTTAAATAATATACGTGTTGTTCCGCCTCCAAAAGTTGAAGAGCCAGTTATTGTAGAAGAAGATGTCAGCGATCAAGTGAAAGTGGCAACCCGAAAAGGTAAACTGAATGTTCATAATAAACCGGGTGTTCAAGAGTTTGTAATAACTGTTGTTCAGCACGGTGAAATGCTAACGCTTGTAGAAAAAGTTAGCGACGATTGGTGGCTTATTGAAACTCAAAATGGTGTAAAAGGGTATTCTCACAGTCGATATTTGGAGCAACAATAGTATAAAAACAATCAGAAGAGAGCATTTTTTGATTACAGACGTTTAGAAAAGGTTTTTAATTATAAATCTGGAAAGCAAGTATAGGTGAGATGAAGATAAATTCATTTTGTCTTTATGGTACTCTATGAGCAAATTTTTTGGATAATTCGTTTTATTACGGATTATCAACGTAATGAATAAAAAGAACTTCAATAAAAAAACCAGTGAGATTGGGTAAGCTATCTCAATATACGAACTAATTAAAAATAAGAATTCACATGAAAGAGTTTTTCAACTACGAACTTTTCAATATTGGTGGTAATAAGTTGCAATTAGACACACTTATAAGCTTCATCATTTTTATAGCAGTAGTTGTTGGGGTTATAATTACGCTAAAGCGATTGATTTATCGATCCAAAAAACTGAATCCAGCTGAGAAATTTTCAATCAACAAACTATCGCGTTATGTAATAATCTTACTTGCGTTTATAATTGGGTTAAGAATTTTAGGTTTTGACATTACTGTATTGTTGGCTGGGTATGCTGCTATATTGCTTGGGTTGGGTTTTGGATTACAACATATTTTCAATGATTTCATATCAGGCATCATTCTTTTGTTAGATGGGTCGTTGAAAGTGGACGATATAGTTGAAGTTAATGGACGAATTTACAAGGTGGAAGAGATAAACTTTCGAACAACCACAGTGTTGGGACGTGATGAAAATTATGTGATTCTGCCCAATTCAGAATTAACTGGAAATAGGGTTGTTAACTGGACATACAATAATAAATCATCCCGATTTCAAGTTGATATTGGCGTTGATTATGCTACTGATGTAATGGGGTTAATGGAAATTCTAAAAACAGCAGCAAAAGCTAATCGACGTGTATTAGATAAACCTGAACCCTTTGTTCGTTTTGAAGATTACGGCGATTCCGAACTAAGTTTTTCTGTTTATTTTTACACCTATGAAATATTTAGAGCCGAAAACATCAAGAGTGAATTACGCATTGAGATATTCAAAGCATTAAAAGAAAAAGGGATTAATATTCCATTTCCTCAGAGAGTTATCAGATTTAAAAGAGATCAAGAGGATAAGAACTTCTAAAAACACAATATTACCACGTTCCTATCCCCCACCCCTCCTTAACTCTGTGATAACGATAAGATAAAAGCGAATAATTATATAATCAACCAAAGTTTGAAAAAGCAAAACCATCAATTTATCGAAACTTGAAATGAGAATTGAAAACACTACATGTTTATAGTGGATTATTCTCATGTTATTTATTAATTTCGTTTTATAAATAAAAAAACATGAAACAAGAAAAAACAAACATCTTCAAAATGAGATTAAAGAGTGAAGTTAAGAGCGACGAAAAATTTTTCTTTACAAAGAATGTAGATTCATTTTTTCAAATTGGAAAAACAATCATTGTTTTTCTTTTGTTGCTGCTGATTTCTCAAGGTTGCAAAAGCATTGATAATGAAAACGATGAAGTATCTGTAAACTCAGAAGAAACAGATGTATGGTATAAACAACCCATGCGAATTGCTGCATTACAATCTAATTTTCAAGAGGATAATCTTGCAGTAATCGATAAATGGGTCGATATGGGGTTTAATGTAGAACAACTGTTTCATCCTATAGCTGATAACTATTCTGCAATTTACAAACCCACGGAACACAGGGAAATACTTGAGGATTATGTGAAAAAAGCCCATGAAAATAACATGAAGATTATCCTTTACTTAAATGTCCATATACTTGGTCCTACTTTAGAACACAATAAAGAGATATGGTCACAAAGAAAACAAGATAACTCTATCAGCTATTTATATGCTACTTATCCAAGTATATGTTTAAACAGTAAATGGAAAGATTATTTTTATTCTGCGTTAGATAGCTTGAAAATAATTGATATTGATGGTATATTTTTAGATGGTCCCGTAATAACATCTGGAGGGTGTTACTGTGATGATTGCAAAAATAAATACCATGAGATATATGGCTCTGAACTGAAGCCAAACTCAGAAGATGTGTGGGAATTTAATGCTAATTCGAGAGATGACTTTTTGAAAGATGCCTATGACTATTGGAAAAAAGATAATCCAGAGAAAATATTTTATATGAACCTTCCTGTG
>JAQVZQ010000367.1 GCA_028708095.1 Dysgonamonadaceae bacterium | reverse complement strand
TAAAATCGTTGTCATTCTGAGCGTAACGAAGTGAAGCGAAGAATCTGTCGTTAATAGCTTATTTTTATCGGACAATAGTGATTTTTATTTAGAAGACTGGACCTTTTATAATACACCCTAACGGTTTGCAGCTATAAGAAGTTGGCGATTTCGAAGCACAAAACTTTCAACCTGCACGAAAGTTTGATTGAAAAACTGAACTTCATTTAACCACTGAACCGCCAATTTCTTATAGGTGCTGTTACCTGCTGGTGTTCTTGTTAACTCGTTCATTTTCTTAGCATTTTCTTCATTTCGTCTATTAAAAAAGGCGGTTCTTTCTTATGTATTATTGAATGGCAATTTGGGCAAACTGGAATCAAGTCTTTTATGGGGTCAACTTGATAGGTTTTGCCAATTTGGGCTACTGGTGTCAAATGGTGAACGTGAATAAAACCCTTCCCGATTTCTCCGTATGCCTTTTCAAAATCAAAATCACAAACGGCACATATTGCTTTCCAATGTTTAACACATAATTCTCTTGCCTTTGAATTTCGTTCGTATGAATTGACTGTTACTGTCTTTTTTAAACCTTCGTAAAATTCCGTTTCAATTTCGAATGGTAGTTCTTCTGCATAAGAAATGTCTCCCGTGAGATTTGTCTTTTCTAATGCAATTTTTAACTCTGGTCTTAATTGCCAAACGAATTTTGTTCCTTCATCCCAACCATTAAAAAACAAGTCCCAAAACTTGTATTGTTTTTCACTTCTCTCTGTGAAATTTATGTCATACTTGGTGGATATTCTTTTTGCATATCTGCCAATTTCAAGATTTAATGGTGGGTGTGTAGTTTCTAAGATTAGGGCAATTTGACTTGCATATGCTTTTTGGTCTTGAAATGAATACAAGGCTTGAAAAATTGACAAATCAAGTTCGTTTGTAAGTTCATTATCAAAAAGTATGTCTGACCATTCAGAAACATTTAGTTCGGTTGCGTTTGAAGGTTTTATTTTTGGTCTTTCTACAACTTCATTTTTGATTTCAATATCTTCTTTTGGTTTTTCTGTTGGCTTTGTTATTTCACTTTCTTTTATGTCAAAGTGAATTTGACCAAGTATCCATAGAAAAGTATGTGCATCTAAAAGGGTTGTGTTTTTGTCTTTTGTTCTTAAAAAATCTCTTGTTTGTTTAATTAAGTCCAAGTATGAAGCGTAATTTTCCCAAGAAGCGTTGCCACTTGTTTTGTAATCGTCCACACCTAAAATCTCAAAAATTGAATCAAATCGGCTTTGTGAAATTGGCATAAACCGCTGATAGTCTTTAATGAAATACAAGTAAGCAATAAATTGATAGGAAAGTCCTTCGTCTATAAAATCTTGAAAACAGTCACGGTCTTTTCGTTTGCTTTTGTAGAAGTCGAAAAGTAAACTTTCAAGAGATTTTTTCTTTGGTAGCTTGTTGAAATCATCTTTCTTTCTCCAATCAACGAGATTGTTGTCAACCATTTGGTAGTTATGGTTTACTCTCGTCTGAATGGCAGAACTAACCGCCTTTTGTATTTTTCCTGTTCCAATATCTTCAGGTTTCCACCATTTGTTTCCTAAATTCTCTCTTGCTTCATTGTAAACGCTGTATTTGTAATTTTCTCGGTCGTCAATGAATTTTGAGTCTGCGAATGTTCTAAACGGTTGTCCGTCCTGATTCTTAATGAAGTCAGAAAATGCTAAAAAATTTCTTTCTAATATGTCCGTTTTTATTGTCATTGTTGTGTCTTTCTACACTTGCAGGTAACGGATGGGTATATGAAACGTTTGGCATTTCAAAGCGATTTCCTATCAAACCGTTGCGATGTTTATTAAATGTACTGCCCTTAAAATTAGCACTTTCCGCCAAATGTTTTATATACCGTGTTACCAACTGGCCTTTATTCATCAAAGTGTTAATAATCATCTTGTTGCGCCGCTCTGTCTCGGTGTTGGAGCGGGAAGGGCTTGAAGGCTCTTTTGGCATTTTTGGATTGTGAGCAAGCCTTGCGGGAATGCCAAATGTGCCTGAGAGCGAAGGGATGGTGTGTATAGGATTGGTTCTCATGCTACAATTTTTAATAAATCAGTCCGTATGTTTTGCCAATCTTGATTTAAGTTTATTGACATAATCCTTATTTTATGGTTCTCATATTTAAATGAGTGCACAAAATCATTTTGGATTGAAGGATAAAGTAAAATCCCTTCACAATTTAGGGTTAGTTCAGAATCAGTCTCTTGATTTTTTAAATATGAGAAGAGCTGATATAAATTACTCGAATTTATTTTTTGCTTATCATATCTGGTTTGGAATGCTTCCTTGTAATATTTTGTGTCAATTATTACTTTTTGACTTTTGCTTTGCAAAGTTATGTCAGTAAGCATTGTAGGCAACATTTCTAAATCCTCTGGATTATCTGACTCAAACTGCCATGTAATAGAATCACTTGAAACAGAAAAGTCCGTTTCAATTTTATAAAAATTCCTTACAAAAGCTTCAAATAATCTTGCCATCGCCTTTTCTTCACGAGTAAAATCCTTGAATTTATAGTTTCCTTTAGACTCGTCAATAAATAGATTTTCATTAACAATCTGACATACTTTTAAAATAAAATCATAGTGATAATTATTGCGATGTAGTCTTATTTGGTTGAACATTGCTTTCCGAATAACTATCTCAGAAATTGGTGGTAATTTCAAATAAACTTTATGCAATTCATCTTTGATTGATGAATCCAAATTCTTTGTTCTTAATAATTTCCCAATTGTCGTTTTTAATATTTGGTTGTGCAAAATGTCATAATCAAACTCATCATAAATGCAGGCCGTTTTGCTAAGAGGAAGAACATTTTGTTTTATTGTTGCTGAAAAATTGAATTTTCCTTTAATTCCCATTATTACATCCTCATGTTCAACGTAATATCTGTCAAGTCCTTGTTTTAACAGGCGAGAACAACTATTTGAAAGAACTTTTGCAAATAAGTCTATCAGTTCGGTTGAGTCAATTTCATTTACATTTACAATCTCACCTTCTTCAAGCTTGTTCCATGCATAACACAACAAATAATAGATATTTTGAATTGGGATTTGCATACTTATGATAAAAGTAGGTCTATTTCGTTTTTAACTTTTTCGCTATCATCAAACCAATATTCTTCTAATAGCGGACTTATTTCAAACTTGACAATATTTTCAAACCACTTTCTTTCATTTTCAGAGTTTGCATTACAAAAGAAACTATGCCCAATTAGAAAACCTGAACCTAAATTTTTATCCGATTTAATTTTATCATTTAGCAATTTAAGTTTTGATGAAATTTCCTGAATAAAGTCACTTGAAAATCCTTTAGAATTAAGGAAATCTTTAAATCTATTATTGAATTTTGGCTCTAATGTAATAAACCTAAACCGCCTACGTAAAGCATAATCAACGATTGCTAATG
>JAQVZQ010000366.1 GCA_028708095.1 Dysgonamonadaceae bacterium | reverse complement strand
CCTTCTCCTTTATTTTAATTTATTAAAGAATATAGATTTACAAGTAAAATCATAAAATGATTAACATTCTGTTTATTATTATACTTATTCTTGTGAATGGTTTTTTTGCTCTTTCAGAAATAGCATTGGTATCCAGTAAGAAGTCACGTTTAGAAACTGAACGAAAGAAAGGCCACAAAGGAGCAAGAACAGCACTTAAACTTCAATCTGACTCTGACAGGTTTCTTTCGGCAATACAAGTAGGTATCACGCTCATTGGAATTATAAATGGTGTTTATGGTGGTGTTACAATTGCTGCAAAAGTAGCTCCTTTTTTAAAGGAATATACACTTTTAGCTCCTTATGCTGAAAATATATCATTGGTGCTGGTGGTTTTTATTATTACTTATGTATCTATTGTTATTGGGGAACTTGTTCCTAAAACAATTGCATTAAATAATCCAGAAAAGATAGCTGTTAAAGTGGCTATTCCAATTCATTACTTTAGCAAAGCTTTTTATCCTTTTGTTCTACTTTTATCTAAGTCTACTCAAGTCTTAACACAGCTTCTTGGTATAGATAAAAAGTCGGATGTTGTTTCAGAAATGGAGCTGAGAACTATGATTAAGACTGCTACTACGCAGGGTGTTATTGAGAAAGGACAAGATATTATTCACGAGAGGGTTTTTTATTTTTCTGATAAGCGAGCTCGGCATTTAATGACACATCGTACCGATGTAGATTGGATAGATATTAGTGACTCGCAACAAACCATAATAGATGAGGTGCTTAATTCGCGCCATAGTAAATTAATTGCTTGTCAAGATAGTTTGGATAATTTTGTGGGTATTGTGAATGTAAAAGAAGTATTGGTAGAGTTGTTCAATAGTAAAGATATATCTATACAGGAGTTTGTTATAGAACCTTTGATTGTACCATCCACTATACGCGCTCAACGTGTTTTAGATCTATTTAAAAAAGAACAGCAGTATGTTGCCATTGTAGTTGATGAATATGGAAATTTTGAAGGTATAATAACCTTGCATGATATAATAGAAAATCTTGTGGGAGATATGCCACAGGAAGATGAAAATATAGAACCAGATATTTTAATTCGCGAAGATAAATCAGCATTAGTCAATGGTGATGCGTCCATTGAGTTAATGTCGCAATTCATAGAGGGTTTTGTAATTGATTTTGAAGAAATTGATTATTCAACAATTGCTGGCTTCGTTTTAGAAAACATAAACAAAATACCCCAATTAGGAGATAAGTTTGAATACGAAGATTTAATTTTCGAGATTATGGATCTTGATGGAAATAGGATTGACAAAGTATTGATAACAAAAACCCTAAAAAAGGACGATAATAATAGTTTATCATCTTAGTTTGTCATTATTGTAGAATAAAATGTTGTATAACACCTTTTTTCAAATAAAAAGATGAATTTGATGTGTTGTTTCTACACGAAATTTAAAAATTAATTGCTTACTTTATGTTTTTAAATTAAGAAGTCAGATAATATGGATAACGATATATTAATAACCAAAAGTGGACTCTCTGTTGATGAGTTTAAAAAGGTTGTAGATGATAAAAAAACAAATCTTTATGTTTTTTCTATAAAGGATGAGTTTGAAATGACAGTTACAAACTATGGGGCGAAGATTGTTTCACTCATGGTACCCGATAAAGATGGGAATCTGGTGGATGTTGTAACGGGGCATGATTCAATTGATAGTTACTTACATTCTGAAGAACCTTATTTTGGCGCTATTTGTGGTAGAGTAGCCAATAGAATTGCTTTTGGCAAATTTACTCTTGACGGAAAGAGCTACTCACTTGCCGTGAACAATGGGCCCAACCATTCGCATGGCGGAATTAAAGGCTTTAATGCAGTTGTGTGGGATGTGAAAGAAGTTTTAAGTAATTCAATCAGGCTGCAATACTTATCAAAAGACGGTGAGGAAGGTTACCCTGGTAATTTGACAGTTTCTGTAACGTATACAATTACTAATGATAACTCGGTGGTGATAGATTATAAAGCAACTACTGATAAGCCAACAATACTCAACTTAACAAATCATTCTTATTTTAATTTGTCGGGTGCAGGCGATCCTTCAATACTGGATCACATTGTGACTATCAATGCAGACAAGTATTTACCAGTCGATCCTTCCTTAGTGCCTTATGGTGATGCTGATGAGGTGGAGGGGACTCCAATGGACTTTATCAAACCACAAACTATTGGTTCGAGAATAGATGAAGATTTTCAACAACTTTCCCACGGAAAAGGTTACGATCACACATATGTTTTAAATAAAAGATATAATAATGAGTACTCTTTCTGTGCTCGTTGCGAATCACCAAAAACGGGTATTGTAATGGAAGTTTATACCACTGAACCTGGTATGCAATTATATACAGGAAATTGGATGACCGATAAGCTTGTGGGTAAACATGGATTGAAATATCCTGAAAGATCGGCTGTTTGTTTTGAAACACATCATTTTCCTGATAGTATAAACAAACCTGATTATCCTACTACTGAATTACATCCAGGAGAAACTTTTATCTCGAAAACATCGTTTAAGTTTTCAAATTAAATATAATATGACATAATTCTTAAATACAATCACTTTTTCAAAAAACTAATTATTAACAAAAAAAACGTATGAACACAAAAACTAATCAAGCAACGGGCCGGATAATCCCAATCATTATGATGATTACCCTTTTCGGTATGATTGCATTCGTTACAAACTTGGCTGCACCAATGGGTCAAGTTTTAAAAGAACAATTTGGTGTTTCCAACTTTCAGGGACTGTTAGGAAATGCAATGAACTTTATTGCATACTTTGTGATGGGTATTCCGGGAGGAATTCTTTTGACAAAAATAGGTTACAAGAAAACTGCTCTAATTGCTATTGCAGTTGGTTTTATTGGAGTATTTATCCAATTCCTTTCAGGACATGCTCCTGCAACAATGGCATTTGGTGTTTATCTACTTGGTGCTTTTGTAACAGGTTTCTCTGTTTGTCTTTTAAATATTGTGGTAAATCCAATGTTAAACACATTAGGTGGTGCTGGAAATAAGGGTAATCAACTTATTCAAATTGGTGGATCATTCAATTCATTAATGGCCACATTCACTCCAGCTTTTGTAGGTATCTTAATTGGTGAAGCTGTAAAAGCTAATATCAAAGATGTTTTTCCAGTAATGTATATTGCAATGGCTGTTTTTGCAGTTGTATTTTTTGTTATGTTGGCAGTTAGAATACCAGAACCATATATTGCAAAGAACAAAGAATCACTAAAAACTTTAATGGGAGGTGCTCTAAAGTTCAGACATTTTGTGTTGGGTGCACTCGCAATCTTTGTTTATATAGGTGTTGAAGTAGGTAGTCCAACTATTATGATATATTGGTTATCTGATAATCCTGACGTTGGGAAAACTATAGCAGGATCAGTCGCAGGTACAT
>JAQVZQ010000365.1 GCA_028708095.1 Dysgonamonadaceae bacterium | reverse complement strand
AATAAAAATTTCGTAGATAATAAACACAGACCCCGCCGCGAGCATGTATTTCCAGACCCGATTTGAAACCCTGCGGGATTTCAGGTCAGAATAACATGAGTACAGCAAAAAGGGCATGCTGAAGAAAATTTTGAGAATTTCTATCATTTCAATCCTGCGCAGAAATTAGTACTAGAGTTATTCATATTTATAACTTATCTACTTTATTAATTATGTGGATAATTTCCGGTAAACCAGCTAATAAACCTCAATCAAAAAACGAAACCACAATGTGTAAAAACTACAAATTAGATTAAAAGCAGATGGAAAATACATAAAAATTATATAACGCTTCCGGAAAACCCTTTTCATTAATTAACAGGCGATAAGCTTATACACAAGAAGTTCTATTTTATGGTTGCTTATCTCTTTTGATTTTCAAATGCAAGCAATGGGCTCGTGGTCTAGACGGTTATGACGTCGCCTTCACACGGCGGAGGTCCTGAGTTCGAATCTCAGCGGGCCCACTTTTCTTTTTATCTGATTTAGAGCTTTTATAGACTTCCTTTTCTAAAAAACTGTCCTAAAATCTGTGCATCCGGCTGTAATAAGGATTAGGAGAGGATTGTGACAATTAGTCGTGAAGGTTTCATGAGGATATTACTGCCTCAGAGGTATTAGAAATTTGCATTGAGTTTGTTGTAAGACTTAATTTAATTATAACAAAAAGAAATCATTTTAAGCGTTGACAAGTATAGGAATTTCTGGTGTAGGGAAATTGATAATTGATCAGGGTGAGCTTCTCAAAAAATGTCTTTGTAATAATCCCAAAGAAAGCAGAAACGCAGTTTGTGAAGTCGGGTTGTATTTTGACTTATTACCAGATAAACAAGGAGCATGGGATGAGTTAGTTAAGTTAACTTCAAGTGAAGATAGAGATGTTAGAAGGAGTATATTAAAAACACTTGAGATCGTAATTCAAGACGTACCTGATAAAGTAAAAGTATGGAATGATTTGATTACACTACTGACAACCTGTGAATTATGTAAATGTGATATACAATATGAAGCATCGATAATGCTTAATTCTGTTTTTCAATTTCATCCAGATAAACAAAAGGCATGGGAAGATTTACGCAACTTACTCTTTGAAAATGACTATTATATTCAATGGAGAGCTACGGAAATATTGGGATATGTTTTTCAAGACATACCAGACACAAACAAAAAAGATGCATGGGAAATTTTACATGCGTTGGCTGTAGATAAAAAGTGTCCTACTGCAGCAGAATCATTAGGGCGTGCTTTTCAATATATTCCGGATAAAAAACAAGCATCTGAAGATATTCTCAAACTTGCAGAAGATGAAGAGTGTTCAATGAAGCAAGGCGTGTTAAAAGGTATTCGTTATGCTCTTCCTTATCTGGTAGATAAACAAAAAGCTTGGGATCTTTTAGTAAAATTGGCACACGATAAAGACAATATTGTGAGCTATGATGCATCAGGTATATTCAGTGATGCTTTTTTGTATACTCCAAACAAACAGAAAGCGTGGGCCGATATATGTAAAATGTCATTTGAGAAAGACAACAGAGTTAAAAGTAGTATACCATCTTTCATTAGTACCTTATTTGATTCTATTCCAGATAAACATAGAGCCTGGGATATAATCCATAGGTTAAGTTTTGATGATGACATTGATGTAAGGTGGTTCACAGCACATTCGATTGGACATATTTTTGGTCGTTTATCTGATGAAGAAAAAAAACAAGCTTGGAAAGACACTCATCGACTAGTATATGATGAATTAGGGCTCGTAAAAAGTGGTATTGCAGAATCATTTCGATATATATTTCCTCATCTATCTATAAAACAGCAGCAACAAGCTTTGGATGACATACATAGATTAACACTTGATAAAGACGATCTTGTAAGAAGTTACATAGCAGAGTCAATTGGTTTTATATTCCCTTATTTGCCTGGAAAAAAGAGGCCATTGAAAGACTTAAAAAGGTTAGAAACAGATGAGCATCGTTATGTAAGTTCACATGCATTACATTCTCTTGGAAAAATCTCAATATATAACTCTTCTCAAGCAATAAATGAATTTGACTGTAAAAAAGAACTAGAGATTGCTATTAGTTATTTTGAAAAAGCTGCAAAGAGGGGATTTGATCTTAATCCATCTGAGTTTTGTCTTCCATTTTATAAATCTTTCCATGCAATTATTTTCAAGGAAAATGAAACCGAAGAGCAGGTAAAAAGATATTTAATTGAAGCGAAAAGAGCAATTAGACAGTCTAATGATAAGAAAACTCTCTATGAAGCTGTTCAGAACCTTGCTAGTGCATTAACAGAAGTAAAAAATCTAGATTTTATAGATAAGAAAGAAAAACTTAACTCCTGCAGAAAATACTGTGAAATCGCTTCAGAGTTAATGAAAAATACTGAAATAACAGTTCCATATGCCACTGAATTAATCAGAAAAGGACTACCTATTTTAGATAGAAACCTTAGAGAGCTTATTGAAGAGATACAGAAGAAAACAGAGATAATTAGTGAGCAAACGAAAGGAACCCAATTTGAAGAATTGGGTGACGAATTAAGTATCAATGGTCAATCTCTGTTACAGGTTCGAGACCCAGTAGGGTTTAAAAAACAAGTAAATTATATGCAAAATACATTGAAGGCTATCTGTTCCAAACTTCCAGAAGGTCAGAAAGGCGAATCCTGTGAATTGCTTAAATTGATGTATGCAGAACCGTCAATTGAAGATAAAATCCCTCTCATGGTTAATATATTAAGTAAATTCTCCTACCAACTGGATATGACGGCTCATTTAAATAGATTTGATAGGAAATTAGATGTAATTGGTGACAAGTTGAGTTGTATTAGTTTTAATGTTTTCAAACTCAAACTGAACTCGCATAATGTAATCTCCAACCTTGATGTTATGAAAAAAGAATTGGAAAGATTGAATGAAATCGAAAGTCTAAATGAATCTTTAATGGATAAATTGGATACTACCCAAACAGAGAAGCTAAATGGTTTAAATAAAGATATTCTAGAGCGATTGGAAGAGATAAAAATTTTGATTGATGACCTTCCCAAAAATGATGATACTGAGAAAATTTTTGATTTATTGAGTGAATTAAAACAATCAGACTCAGATACGTTACTGCAAAGATCCTCAGCAGTAGTTACACTGATTAGTTTTGTAATCCCTGTTCTGCAGCAAATTTTAATTCATTCTCCAGTTTAAACCCACTGTTAAACTAACCTCTTCTCGTAAGGACAAGCTCGAAGACAATTCAATAAGTTACGCTAATTTAAATTCTGGCCTGATTGATTTTTGCAGTATCTGGCTGTATCCTGTATCATAGCTATCAGGTACCCCCCCTCAAAAACCTTACAAAATTTTATCTGCTAAACTGTGGCCCAAGTGATTGCACAGAAATTAAAAAATTATTAGCTGCCTTGT
>JAQVZQ010000364.1 GCA_028708095.1 Dysgonamonadaceae bacterium | reverse complement strand
GTTTTGGAATTCTGGTAATATTAGAATATTCCAGGGTCTACAAATAATACATACATTACGAAAACGCAAACAAATAACGCTATTATGTATCCCCAATCTGGTAGTTTATCTTCAAAGTTCGGCTCTGTTTCCTCCAATTTCATAAAACATAACTTGTTTTAACATATAAATTTTTTTCATGAGACGCCGACACTCGATTTTTAATGGAGAACACACATAAGAAACCTTGTTTTATGTTTCTTAATATAATTTTAGCATAGATAACAATATTTGAGAGAAAAAGTTGTTGTCGCTGGTGGATCATGGCTGGTCACGAGTAGTTATAGGATTACAGGTGCCGTCCCTTCCTGCCCCCATCTCCTGCTACCCTTCTTGAAAGGCAGATCTTCCTGGGTAGAATATTTACAACCATGCATGAACCCGGTTCGGGCTTGTCAAGCAAAACAACAAAATCTCCTACAACCGGCTGTTTGCCGATTCGCTGGAAGGTTCCGGAAATTCCTGCCTGTACAACAGCTCCCGGGACAAGGACTTCACAAACCGTTTTGTGCCTTGATGCAACTCTTCCGGGAACGTAGGAGCCTTTGTAGGCAGAAAAAGCCAGTTCAAACTCTTCGTTCCAGCCTGGAATATTATTATTGTCACCATGAATTGAATTGCGATCAGGACTTTCCGTTTTGACATTATTGCTCATAAAACGGAAGTATCCTATTAAATGGATAAAAATTTTGATATTTTGTACTGCAAAAGTTCAATTTGCCTGAAAACTTTTCCAATATTGGCTGAAAAATTTTTTAGGGAACTGACTTCATTTTAAATCCTCTTTCTCTATTTCAAACTCCTTTTATAAAAATACAGAGAAATATTGGAAAGAGTAAGAATGAATGAGAAAGATAAAGAGAACGAAAAAGAAGATGCAACAGCCTCTGGGCTTGCACTTGGCATGTAATTCGGTTTGATATTTGGAATTTTGATAGACAATATAGCCCTAGGAGTTACTCTCGGACCTGCCCTGGGAATGGCTTTAGGAGCTTTGTTTGGGAAAAAGAAAGGAGAAAGTCCGTGAAAAATAAATTGTAACGTACTTCATGCCAAATAGATAAGATAAATATTGGAAACTTCTTAAAAGACCTCTTGCTTATTCTAACTTTTTCAGTGAATTCCGCAGAGAAGTCGGTTTCACTTTCATGTAATAATTGAATACATAACATTCAGTTTTGGACAGCTTTCCAAAACGTTAAATAAGCTCCTGAGAGATATGAATCAAGGGGAGTAGGCTCGGGATCGATGTGGTCTCAAAATTTGGAAAAAAAAGTATTCCAGAAAGGAATCGCGAATGCTTTTTTCGTGGAGGTCTACAGAAGATCTGAAATTATATGAGTACTTGTATATATAGATAAACATATTTACATTAAATATTTAAAAATACTTATATAGAACGCTCTCTTTTCACTAACAATCATAGAACAATATATTAAAAGATGATATCGTGTGGAAACCGAAATTCCTACAGAAATAATGATACTTGCATATTTAGTAATAATTTTAGTTATTCTTTCATTTATATTTTTTACGTATTACAGTATTAAGATTTACGTAAAATCATACACACTTAAATCTTTTGCTAAATTGCTATTCTCATATTTGTTACTTATTTCGATTGATTTAATATTTAGACCTTCATTATCATTTGTAACTTTCTTGGATGTTGTTTCAGGTTATTTTGCAGTTTTTACGGTGTTTATGGTTGTGTTTTATTTATTACGTATCGAAGAAAGAGATTTTGATTTTAAATATACTGTAGGATTTTTTATTTCATTGATAATATATTTAGTTTTAAGCATTTATAATGCTTCAAGTAACTCGCAATTTTCTCTAGTTAATTCTTTTTACATTAATATGTTTATTCTTTTAATTTTCTTATTTTTGATATATACTTTAAAAGTATTGTATAATATAACAATGAAAAAAGAAAAAATCAAATATCCTATTATCTTTTTTGGACTTCTTATTAGCATTTTACTTATAGGAACCGCTATTAATGGTTTCTATAAAACTTTAAATTTAATCTATTCTCTAATACAATTTATTTTAATTTTTAATATAATGTTCTTTTATATATGGATAAATGAATGGCTCAGCTTTACTTCAAAAGAAGTTGACGTTAATCAGAACAGTAAAAACAGTTATTTTTCTAAAAAGATATCCTTATACAAAGACAGATTTATGAATAGAGAAATATCTATTGAAAAAAGTGAATATCCTTTAAATGATGAAGTTAAAAATGCGATTACGAATAGTAAATGCTTAGATTTAGACAGTCGAGATTTAAAACAACTTCAATTTATGTTAGTTTGCGCAAGTCAAGTATCTGAAACTCTTAATAACGAATCTAGTTTTGCTCAAAATACTACTTTTGCAGGACTTACATTAATGATACTTCCATTTATAGAGTTGCTATGGTCT
This sequence comes from Dysgonamonadaceae bacterium, assembly GCA_028708095.1. Classification (GTDB taxonomy): domain Bacteria; phylum Bacteroidota; class Bacteroidia; order Bacteroidales; family Dysgonomonadaceae; genus UBA2632. The sequence continues at coordinate 997 of JAQVZQ010000364.1, read as the reverse complement.
TTTTTTGATTATCTAATGGACTTCCAAATGAATTTAATTACCACTATTCCAGAATTTGATAATATCCTCGATCCTCTATTTTCTAAATTAAATAACTCGACCTTGATGATCATTGGGATTATATCTATGTATCTATCAATTTTTATATTCGCAGTATTCCTTTCATTAGTTGAGCCTAATAGCAAAACAAACTATTGGATAAAAAAAAGAAGAATTATAAATGAATTATATGGTCTTCTTCCGTCCATAATTTTTGTTAGTTTGGTTATAAAGTGGATACAAACAAGTGAAATAAATCTGATAGATACTGCATTATTTTTTGGTGGTTTAATGTTTTACATTATAGGGATTCTAATAATAACATTAAATCGTAAGAGATTAATTAACGCAAACAAAATAATTTTAGATTTAAACAACAAAATAATATTTTATGAAAAATAAATTTTTGAGTTTTCATTATTTAGGTTATAAATTTTATAATTATTCTCATAAATGTGGTATTATAATTTACTTTTCCTTTCCTTCTTTTTTCTGTTCCATTATACACAGGTTTTGTAAAAAGTGTAAAACCTATGTATTCTGAAGACATAACATTAAGAAAAGCAAAAATTAGCGGACTATTGGCCATCCCATTATGTTTATAATCTACCCTTCATCCAAATATCTCTGCAGCTTATCTGCAAGTTTGCCAATATGAATACCATCAGCAAATGCATGATGAACCTGGACTGCAAACAGCATCAGAAATTTGCCTTCTCTTTTCTTTATCCAGATGTAAATGAGATATCAATGGACTCATATAACACAACTTCATCATTAAGAATACGATACCGAAATTCCTTGATTTCATATCAATAAGGTAGGAGACTCCTTTCTCGACAGCGCAGGCAAGACCGTAGGCGGACTATCTTCAGGGCTATCTCGAATAATCAACGAGTTCTCAACACGAGGCCTTATACTGGGTAATAGAAATAAAAAAGTAACTATTCAGGTAGCC
>JAQVZQ010000052.1 GCA_028708095.1 Dysgonamonadaceae bacterium | reverse complement strand
GCAGAAGGGTATCCATGGAGTGGTGGCTCTTTGTCGGTCTATTTTTGTTGGTATTGCTTTTTGTTACGGTAAGCATGATATTCAGGGTTTATTCTGCAGCAAGTGAAAATCCGGCGGAGGTGGTGAAGAGCGAATAGTCGTTGAAGTAAAATGACATCACGTAACTTTTGAATAGTGTCTGCGAGAAGATAATCCGTATTATTCACGTTTTTAGTTTTACGTAAATGCAGGACGTCTAACTCTGCCGATTTAGGTTATTCTATTATTGTTTAATTGATTAATAATGGTTGCTTCAGCTCAAATGTTAACGTGTAAAAACCTTAACTAGCCATTTTTGAACAAATAGTATTTGTTTAAATAGTATATTTAGTTGCATACACTTACTTTTAATAATAAAAATTATTAGAATAGATGATGAGTATTCAAAAACAATTAATTTTAGATCAGAAAATGAGTTAATTGAGTAAATGGTTAAAATATTTTTATAATGCAATGTAATATTTACATCAAAATTACACTTCTCTTACTTACAACACCTCTTTATATCGTCTTGTGTTAAATATATGTAATGCATTAATCGTAAATGTGTTATGAAAAAATGTTTTTTGTAATTTATATTTATTGCTAAAAGTTGCGCTAATAGAGTATATAATTGCGTTATTTATGCCTAATCGTCGTGATATAAAATTACTTTTATGATTATTACTTATAATAATAAAATGTTATGCAAATTAACTCTAGGCCTAGAGATAGAAATAACAGAACAATCAAAGTGATTTCTAACATAAATTTTAAATGATATTAACATGAAAAGAGCTTATTTTTTTAATTTGAAGAGTGGATTAATATTGGCTTTTATACTTATATTCATAAGTGGCAATATTTATGCACAAAATATTGTCGTTAAAGGTCATATTAGAGATGTGAATCAAGAACCTCTAGCTGGAGTGACCGTAAGAGTGAAAGGAACTGCTGTTGGTACAATAACGGATGTTGATGGAAATTATACCATTTCAAACGTTTCTTCAACAGACATATTAGAAGTTTCGTTTGTAGGAATGCATACACAAGAGATTTTAGTCGGTAATCAGAATACAATTAATGTGACAATGCAAGAGGAGGTTTCTTCATTAGACGAACTTATCGTTGTTGGTTATGGAACGATGAGGAAAAGTGATTTAACGGGATCCGTGGTCAGGGTAGAAATGAAGAGTAAAGAAAATCAGGCCAATGTGAACCTTCTACAGACGCTTGCAGGAACTTCGGCAGGTGTAAATATTGAAGGACGAGGCGGTGCTGGTGGACAACCATCTTTTTCAGTTAGGGGACAAACCTCTTTATCTGCAAGTAATACACCGTTAATCGTGTTAGATGGTATTATTTATAATGGATCTATTTCTGATATTAATGTCAATGATGTAGAGTCAATTGACATACTTAAAGATGCCAGTGCAGCGTCAGTTTACGGTTCAAGATCAGCGAATGGTGTAATGCTTATTACAACAAAAAAAGGAGCTTCGGATAAACCTTCGGTGACTTTTGATATGTATTATGGATACCAAGATATTGCAAATAATCCGATGCGAGTGATGAATGCTGATGAATTTGCTACTAGATTGGTTGACTGGAGTCACCAAAATTTAGTGTATAAGTGGTATGGAACAAATCCAACAAGCGTACAAGGTAGACCCGTGCGCCCTGATGTTACAGATCGTGATCTTGTTGCAACTTATTTGAAAACTCAAGAAGAGAAGGACAACTACTTGGCAGGTAGAAGTATCGATTGGGTTGATGAGGTTTTACAAATTGCTCCTATGCAAAACTATAACCTTAGTTTATCAGGTAAAAGTGGCGATAAAGTAAATTATTTTGTATCGGGTTCTTATACTGATGTTGAAGGAGTTCAATTAAATGATAAGTATCAGAGATTCACCTTGCGTAGCAATTTAACGAGTGACGTAAATGATTGGTTAACTCTTTCAGTTAATACAACTTACTCATATACTGATAACTCTGGGCAACCTGCATCATTAGCTAATGCAAGAGTGGCGAGTCCATTGGTGAACAATTATATTGGAGAATCATCCTATGATATTTTTCTTGGAGGAGAATTATTTCAACCTTATCCCTTAGTTTATACAAAAATTGATAATTCAAACATCCGAAATCAAATACACCTTATTGGGAGTGCAAATATTAAAGTACCTTGGATAGAAGGGTTAAGCAATGAGGTTAATTATTCCAACAGATACACCAATACAAATAATAATACTTATCATAACTACAATACACCTTCTGGTTCATCAAATAGAGGATTAGCAACAAAGGTACCCTCTCAGAGCAGGGATTGGGTATTTAATAATATAGTTACCTATTTGAGAACTTTTGGTGACCATCAAATTAATTCAACTTTGCTTTTCAGTAGTGAAGGCAGGTATGGAGATGGATCAAATTTAAGTGCCTCGGGTTTTGATAATCAAACTTTGGGTTATAATAATATGGGATTGGGTGAAGTAGCCACAGTTTCTAGTTCAGCTTGGGAAGAAAGTAGTCTTGCATATATGGCACGTCTAAATTATACTTTCCAATCTAAGTATATGGTAACAGGTACTATTCGTAGAGATGCTTTTTCAGGATTTGCAGAAGGTAATAAATGGGCAACTTTCCCTTCACTTTCTCTGGCATGGGTGTTTACTGAAGAACCTTTCATCCAAGATTTAATGCCTTTTTATGGTAAACTGAGAGCTTCTTATGGTAAAAACGGTAATCAAGGAGTAGGACGTTACTCAAGTATGTCACGAATGAATACGCGTTATTATGTTTTTGATCAAACAACAGCTATCGGTCTTTATCCTTCCACATTAGGAAATGCTGGTCTATCATGGGAAACCACAGGGTCATATAATATTGGTGTGGACTTTGGCTTTTTAGACAACAGAATTGCAGGATCTATTGATGTGTATACTGCTAAAACTGAAGATGTTTTAGTGCGTAGACAACTACCTAATGCTGCTGGCTATCCAAATGTTTGGGCAAATATTGGTGGTATTGATAACAAAGGAATCGAATTTGAAATTAGATCTCTTAATGTAAATAGCAATCATCTAAGATGGGAAACTAGTTTTGTATTCTCACTTAATAGAGATAAAATTACCAGACTATATGGAGGAGAAAATGATTCAGATATAGGAAACCAATGGTTTATTGGAGAACCAATTAGTGCTATATATGATTATGAAATGGCTGGAGGAGTTTGGACAGAAGAAGAGTTTTTTAATAGAGAAATACCGTTAAAAGGATGGTATCCAGGACAATTTAGATATGTTGATCAAAACAAGGATAGTCTAATTAATCCTGACCATGATAGAAAAGTTATTGGATATGCTGCTCCGAGTTATAGGTTTAGTATAAACAATACTTTAACATACAAGAACTTTACTTTTAATTTCCTCATTAATTCTGTACAGGGAGGTAGTAAATATTATATGGCAGACAATGCTGAAAATATTACTCCTCGATTTTATATGCAACATAGGATGAATAATTCTGCTATAAATCCATATTGGAGACCTGAAGCACCAACAACCAATACTACAGGAATTTATAATAATCCACCTCAACAAAGTGGAGTTTATCAAAGCAGAAGCTTTGTAAGGTTGCAAGATGTTACCCTAACTTACCGTTTGAGTAAGAATATACTTAAAACATTGGGTATAGAAGGATGTCAAGTATACATTTCTAGCAAAAACCCTTACGTTTGGACAAAATGGCAAGGTTGGGATCCAGAGTCAGGGCGTAGCGATACTCCGTTAATGAAGAATATTATTGCAGGTTTAAGACTTAATTTGTAATTGTATTTATTGTTGTTGATAAAATTAAAAAATTATGGAATTAAAAAATTACAGACTGATGAAAAAATATATTTATCCATTGAGCAAAAAGTTTTTATTGATGATCGGTGTCCTCTTACTTACTTTTTCTTCTTGTAGTGAGGACTTTTTGAAGGAGAAACCTCTTGATTTTTTCTCCCCCGACAATGCATTTTTAACAGAACAAGGAGTATTGCAAGGAGTTGTTGCAATACATGATCGAGTACGTATGGCTTACTATTCTTATGCGGAGTTTGGTACAATGAGCTGGGCTGCTCACGGAAGTGATTTAGGTTATATGGGAGAAGCTCCCCAAAGCAATACTTATTATATTAATAGCTATCTCGATGTAAATCCGATTAGAAGATATGTCGTCGATCATTGGAGAACGGGTTATGAAATTATTCAAGCATCAAACGTACTGATAGAAAAAATAGAAGGGTTGGATGCGAGTGTATTTGAAAAAGGTGAAGCAGGAAAAAATCTCTATCTTGGTGAAGCGAAATTCTTTCGAGCCTATTCTTACCGTTTTTTGGTTTCAACATATGGTGATATTCCTTTATTAAAGAAACCAACAAAGTCAGCAAAAGCAGACTTCACAAGAGACCCCGTAGCAGAGGTTCACAAATTGATGGAAGAAGATTTTAAATTTGCTTCTGAAAATCTACCCAATCCTGGTGATGAAGCTGCACCTGGAAGAATTACAAAGGGCCCTGCATTGCATTATCTTGGAGAAACATACTTAGAAATGAAAAAACCACAGCAGGCAGTGGATGCTCTTAATAAAGTTATTAATAATCTTGGTTACGATTTAATGACTAAACGATTTGGTAAACACTTAAGTAAAGATATATTTGGATCAGGAGATCCCTATTATGATCTTTTCGGATATGGAAATCACAATATGTCAGATAACACTGAAGCAATGTGGGTAATTCAAGTTGAACCATTTATTCAAGGTGGCGGAAAGTTGTCAAGTGCATACATTTACGGACCCCGTTATTTCGATGTGGGTTTAACTCCCGATGGTTTTCAAGCAACGCTTGGCACAATATTTGACGGTAAGCATACTGGGTATTCTGATACGTTAAGTAGAGGTACAGCAAATGTTCGTGGAACCACTTTGGTTTATCACACTATATGGAAGGACAATTGGGATAAAGATATTCGCAATGCAGAACATAATCTGAAGAGAAATTTTTACTATGATAACCCAGCATCAGCTTATCATAAGAAAAGAATTGATTTTAGTCTTTATGATCCACCTCGTCCAAACCCAATGGAGGATACCACAAAATGCATTTATCCGATACATACTAAGTTTCTTGATCCATTAAACTATTTTGAACAACCTAATAGAGCAGGTGGTGGAACAACTCATAAAGATTGGTATGCTATTAGGTTTGCAGAAACATTGCTTTTGCGTGCAGAAGCTTACCTTGGTATAAATAAACCAGATTTGGCAGCGGCTGATGTGAACAGAGTGAGAAACAGAGCAAAAGCCACTCCTGTTTTGGCTTCAGAAATAGATATTGACTATATATTGGATGAGCGTGCTCGGGAGCTCTATGGTGAAGAGTGGAGACTGATTACTTTGCGCCGTACAGGAAAATTAGTTGAAAGAACTCTGAAATATAATGACAATCCAGCTGTGCCTGGAGCAGATATAAAACCACATAATGTGCTATGGCCTATTCCTCAAAATCAGATTGACTTGAATGTTGATGCAGATTTTCCACAGAATCCGGGCTATTAATGAGGTTTAATTTCTAAAAAAACTACAAAAAAATGATATAATTCATTGATTATAAATCCCCAAAGAATATTATTCTTTGGGGATTTTTTTGGTGACTCTTTTGCTTTTGATATAAAATTAAGTACCTTTATAATTCACTTATATGTAGTAATTCAAAGTTTTTTTTGAATAAAGCATAACGATTTAGCAGTTTAATTGAAAGTATTTGGCTGTTCCTGAATTTACAGAGATAGTAGGTGGTATTTCAGTAAAAGTAAAGTAATAGAGTTTATTGCAATATTAAAAAAAATAGATTATGATGAATAATTATCGTAAAGTAAACATGATGTTTTTGTTTTGTGTTTTAGTAGCATTCCTTTTGGTCTTTAATGGACAAGCGAGTAATATGAGCTACGCACAAGACGATGAATCTAAAAAGTTGAGAATTTCAACTTTTGATATTGATGTAACGCCTCCTATTGGTAATAAGTTGGCCTATGAAATGATGATCAATTCTTGGGATATGGGACTTCGTGCCAAAGGCGTTGTGCTAATTGGTGCAGGTGATCCTATTGTACTTGTTGCAATTGATTGGATTGGGATAAACGGTGATTGCTATGATGAGTTTAGACGAGCTATTGCATCAGCAGCGGGCACCGTGCCTGAAAAGGTTGCACTGCATACTTTGCACCAGCACGATGCATACAGAGGTGACAATTTGCAAGATGATTTTATTCTTGCGGTAATCCATCGTCTCGAATTGGCTGTTGTGAATTCTATTAAAAACACGAAGTCAATTACACATATTGGTATTGGTGAGTCAGAAGTATATAAAGTGGCATCCAATAGGTTTATCTTAGACACAAAAGCCGACACTGTGCGTGCTACACGTTTTACTACTTGCAGAGATTCAGCCTTACGTGCAGAGCCAGAGGGTGTAATTGATCCAATGGTATCCTTAGTTAGCTTTTGGAATGAAAATGAACCTATTGCAGTTTTGAGCTATTATGCTACTCATCCACAGAGTTATTATCGTACTGGGATACCTAATCCTGATTTTCCTGGCATTGCCCGATTCTTTCGACAGCTTGCTGTTCCAGATGCTCTTCATATCCACTTCAATGGTGCAGGTGCAAATATTGGTGCTGGTAAGTACAACGACGGTTCAAAAGAAAATCGACTTATATTGGCTGAACGTTTAGCCGATGGTATGAAGAGGGCATGGGAATCTACTGAACTTCTTCCTGTCTCTGAAAAAACAGTTCGTTGGGATGTAGAGTCTGTTGTTTTACCACCAGATACAACTAAGAATGGTCTATATTTGGAAAGATACAAAGCAGGAAAAGCAAAAGTAGATATACAGTGTCTTGCGTTGAACAATGCGCGTATCTTGTTTATGCCTGGCGAGTTATTTGTTGAATATCAACTTGCAGCCAAAAAGATACGTCCAGATTTATTTGTTGCAATGGCAGCTTACGGTGATTACACTCTAGGTTATATTCCTACTGTGAAAGCCTTTTCTCAGGGAGGTTATGAAGTAAGGGTCTCAAAGGTAACTCCTGAAGTAGAGAATATTCTTATGAAAACAATGCATAATCTTTTAAATTCAAAACTAGAAAAATGAAAATTAATATTCTGATATTATTTGTTGTTTCTTTGTTAATTCAAAACATAGCGGCTACTGCTCAGGATTCTATTGTTCAATGGAAATTAGTACAAGATGATGCTGCATGGGTGTCACGGGATTCACAAGGAGAAGTTGTTTATGACGGATATATGTGGATTTTTGGAGGTTGGCACAGTTCGTTTGAAGCTCCACCGCGCGATGTATGGCGCTCACAAAATGGAAGCGAATGGGAACTTGTGGCTGATGATGCGCCATGGTTACATAGCGATTTACCCATGTCTCTGACTTTTAATGATAAAATGTGGATGATGGGCGGTTGGTATAACGGGCGTTTAGAGGATCGATCGGCAAGTAATAGTGTTTGGTCTTCTAAGGATGGCTGTAATTGGACCCTTGAAGCCAAGCAAGCTCAGTGGTCACCACGATGTGCTGCTGCAACAGTTACTTTCAAAGATAAAATGTGGATACTGGGTGGTACTACAAAGTATTATTATGGCGATAAAAATAGTCTTCTAAACGATGTTTGGTATTCTGAAGACGGAGAAAACTGGATTTTGGCAACAGAAAATGCTGAGTGGCCTCCAAGGGCATTTCATCAGGCTGTTGTGCTTGATGATCGTATTTTTATATTAGGTGGAGGTAATTACGATCCCGATTATCTTGGTTATAACGATGTATGGAGCAGTGCTGACGGGATACACTGGGTGCAAGAAACAGATAATGCTAATTGGCACGAACGGATTTGGTTTTCATCAGTGGTTTATAGAGGACACATTTGGGTTATAGGTGGATGGTCTAATCATCCGTATAAGAACTGGTCAGATGTCTGGTATTCAAAAGATGGCAAAAATTGGAAGGAGTTGCAAGCAAAGGGAACTATGTGGAAGGAGAGGCACGAGCATTCAGCATTCGTATTTCAAGATAAAATATGGATAGCTGGAGGAATGACTCCGCCACTTGTCAATGATGTTTGGTCGTTGAAACTCCCAGTTGATTGGGAAGGATTTTTTGATAATAAATGATTTTTATAAGTTCATGACAAAATATCATGTATTCCACAAGAGTTTGGAGTAGAATACGCTCACATTTCTGAAATAACCCATATTATTCTCAGTTTCAATTTTACTTTCTGAGTTTTTGTAATAATAAAGTTTTGCAAAACATTTCTTACGCGTAAGAAATGAAGATGGCACGGCGAAAATCGTTTTGTTTGCGTAAGAAATGATGAAAGACCGTCTAAACTCATTTCCTACGTGAACAAAAGCATGTTTTTGTGTCAAAACTGCCATTCCTCACGTTTTATTTGACAGTAGCCGATCTAAATTTCTTTTCTCGGCATCGAGTGCACTGTTTTTCGAGTATTTTTTCAATTCTCAGCATAATTTTCTCCATTCATCCCTCTTTTCTCTCTTTTTTGGGTAAAAAAGCCTCATTTTTCTTTTGCAAAACATTTCTTACGCGTAGGATTCAATTTTCGCCAGGCGATCGCCGTTTCTTTTGCGTAAGAAATGTTTTGGAACGATTAAAACTTATCTCTAAGCATGTTTTAGCATATATTCTAACATTTCAATGTTTGGCTTAATATGCTTTTTCTATAAGCACATGATGAAAAGAACTTCTTAATCGTAAACAGAGAATTAAACCCTAAGAGATTTTATTTTGTATTAATACTCATCACGAATTACTATATCGTTGTATAATTTTTGTCATGCACTAATGATATTTCTTTAGAGTAATAAATAAATTCTATTAAATCGTTTGTTTTTAAGGGGTTTAATAAGATATTCGCCATGCAAAAAAAGCATGTCTTTTCAAAAAAACATGCTTTCTAAATTTGATTTGCTTGAGAATAAGCTAATAACTAATGATCATGCTCATCAGCCATTGACTCTTCACGGGTTTTATGTACAGTGTCAAATTCATGCTCTCTTGGAGCGTAAATTGAATAGAGTTTCAATGGTTTGTCTGAGTCGTTAATAACATTATGCCATTTTCCAGCAGGAATCATAATGGCGAAATCATCTTCAATCTTTTTCTCAAAAGATAAGTCGTCTTCTGCATCACCCATTTGAACTATGCCTTCACCTTCTTCTACACGAATAAATTGATCATGATCTAAATGTACTTCAAGGCCAATATCTTCACCAGGTAATATGCTCATAACAGTTAGTTGCATGTATTCGCCTGTCCACAATGTTGTTCTGTAGGTATCGTTTTGTTTTGTGTAATCTTCAATATTAAAAACAAAAGGATCGTTTCCAAAATCTTTATACTCTAACTCTAAAATATCCTTTTCATTGACATCATTTTGAGATAATTCAACAGGTTTGTTTTGATCTGTTTGAACGCATGAACTGGTTAGAAGCCCAATTAATAACAAGGGGATTAAATAAACTAATTTTTTCTTCATAATTTCTGTAACTTTTGATATTAAACTTAATTATAAATATAATGTAAATCGGGTGAATAAACAAGGCATTAACAAAAATTAGCGCTGTCTTTTTCACAATTGTAGTTCTTGAAAAAATGGCTATTTGATATTTTCCTCTACATACAAAAATCTCTTGATACTTTTTTTAGGGGTTTTTTCGAATTCTTCTTTTCTTAATTCGATGTATCCAATTTTTTCGTACATAGCAAGCTTCGTATTTACTTCCAGGCGATTATTATTCATGATGTCTTCCAGCTCATTCATCGAAACATCTGTTGCTTCCATCTCATGAAAGTCAGGATATACTAATGCAACTAGCCTGTTTTTTCTTTTGATTATCAAACTTTCGTTCACATAAGGCATGTTATTCAGGCGTTCTTCTATTTCCTCTGGATAAATGTTTTGACCATTTGGGCCAAGCAGCATTGTTTTGATACGCCCCCTAATGTAGAGACGGTTGTTGTGGTCCATAATTCCTAAATCACCTGTTTTGAGCCAACCATCATCGGTAAAGGCGGCAGCAGTAGCTTGAGGATTTTTATAATATCCTTTCATTACATTTTCACCTTTCACTTGTATTTCACCAGCATCTCTGTCTGGATAGGGTGAGTCAATTCGGGCTTGCATTATTCCCTCTAAGACTGTTCCGCATGAAGTAGGGATAAAATCCTGATGGTTATCATATGAGATAAGAGGAGCACATTCAGTCATGCCATATCCAACAGTAAAAGGGAATTTAATTTTGTATAGAAAATCCTCCGCTTCTTTGCTCAAAGCTGCACCACCTACAATAATCTCTCTGAAATTACCACCCAAAGCGGAGACAAGTGTTTTTCGAATTTTGTTATAAATAATTCTTTTAAGTATTGGGGTTTGCAACAATGAATGAATGATCGGCTTATTAATAATGGGTTGAATTTTCTTTTGATATATTTTTTCTAATATAAGTGGTACTGTAATAATCAAATTTGGTTGTACATTCTTGAAAGCATCTAATAGTGATTGAGAAGTCAGATTTTTACCCAAAAGATGTATGTGCACGCCTGCCGAAAGCGCATATAAAAAATCAAATGCGCAACCATAAGCGTGTGCCATAGGTAAAAAGGCAACAATTTTCTCACCCCTAAATAAGAGATTGAGTCTTTGTGCAAACACAATGTTTCCAGCATAATTATTAGCAGTTAGCATAACAGCTTTGCTAAATCCAGTCGTTCCTGATGTATAGTTCAAACATACCACTGAATCATTACGAATGCGAGCATACTTTATATCTGAGGGTTGAAATCCATTTGAATATTTAAACGAAAACTGTTCATCAACTTTTGTTTGCAGGTTACTGTTCTCAGTAGTTTTACCTCTAATCATATCACATGAGGGGATCTCAAACACTGGCTGTGTGATTTTTTCCTTTTTCAGACCTTTCCATATTTCCTTTTCAATGAATATTAATTTTGCATCAGAGTGAAGAATGATGTTTTCCATACTATCAGGATGGAAGTCATGTAATATGGGAACTATCACTGCACCATAAGTGATGGTAGCAATAAAGACACTGGCCCATTTTGTGTGATTTCGACCAATTAATGCTATTTTATCTTTTTTATTTATTCCCATATGCTCAAACAGAATGTGCAAATGAGCAACTTCTTTGGCGAATTCACCATATGTTATAGAAGTAGATTCATTTAAATCTGTTAGAGCATTCAAATCCCAATTTTCTTTGAAACTTGATTCATAAAGTTTAATAAAGTTGGTTTCTATCATGTTTGTATATGTAGGTAATCCTATTTAGTGTAAAAATAGCATATAAATTCTAATCACAAAGAATAGAAAGCCGATAGATTGCAGATTTATTGTAATTTTGTTCATTTAAGCAAGAATTTGCTGTTTTTCTTTAAGCACTATGATAGATACTACAATATTCGAAAATAAAACTGCTGTTTACTATACATTGGGATGCAAACTCAATTTTGCGGAAACATCTTCTATTGGAAAGCAATTGTCTTCGGCTGGAATTGTTAAAGCACAAAAGGGACAAGAAGCCGATGTTTGTGTCATAAATACTTGTTCCGTGACAGAGCTTGCTGATAAAAAATGTCGTCAAGCCATTCGTAAGATGATAAAACAACATCCTAACGCCATTGTGTTGGTTACGGGATGTTATGCACAACTTAAACCTACTGAAATAGCAAATATAGAAGGTGTGGATATGGTTCTTGGTTCAGATCAAAAACAGGATGTGTTGAATTATATAAACGAATTTGAGAAAAACAACACAAATGGCACCAATGGTGTATTTGTAACTAAAACAAATCAGATAAAAACTTTTAATCCATCCTGTTCTAACGATGATCGTACACGTCATTTTCTCAAAGTACAAGATGGTTGTGATTATTATTGCACCTATTGCACTATACCTTTTGCGCGTGGTCGTAGCCGTAATGGTTCTATTGATAGTATGGTTGAACAAGCAAATCAAGTTGTGAAAGACGGAGGCAAAGAGATTGTTTTGACTGGAGTGAATATTGGAGATTTTGGAAAGTCTACTAACGAAAACTTTTTTGATCTAATAAAAGCATTGGACAATGTAGAAGGTATAGAGCGCTTCAGGATATCATCCATAGAGCCCAATTTATTGACTGATGATATAATTGACTTTGTAGCTACTTCAAAACGATTTATGCCTCATTTTCATATACCATTGCAATCGGGCAATGATGAGGTGCTTAAGTTGATGAGACGAAAATACGACACAACTCTTTTTGCACACAAAATAGAGAAAATCAAGCATGTGTTACCACATGCTTTTATTGGTGTGGATGTAATTGTGGGTGTACGTGGCGAAACAGATAAGCATTTTGAAGAAGCACAAAAATTTATTGATACATTGCCTATTTCTCAGCTTCATGTATTTACTTATTCCGAACGTGCAGGCACAAAAGCTCTTGAGATGGACAATCCTGTAGATCCACAAATAAAACATCAACGAAGTAAAACCTTATTGAATATTTCTGAACAGAAGTTGCAGGAGTTTTACTATAAACACAAGGGCACACCCGCTAAAGTTTTATTCGAAAGTGCTAATTATAGCAATAACATGGTTGGATTCTCAGAAAATTACATTAAGGTAGCCATTCCCTATAATGCCAACTTAGTAAACAACATAGTAGATGTAAATATTGGCAATCTCGATATGAACACAATGACTATGCAGGCACAATTTATTAATACTGATGATGCAAAATAAACCAATAGGCTACCACCTAATATATGGTGTTTTAAAACTTCATGCTTTTTTACCTCTAAAAGTATTGTATGTCTTTGCTGATATACTTTACATAATCACATATTACATAGCACGATACAGAAGGGAGATGGTGCGGCGCAATCTTTCCAACTCTTTTCCAGAGAAATCCGAAAAAGAAATTATTAAAATTGAGAAAGAATTTTATCATCATTTTTGCGATTATTTTTTTGAGACCATAAAGCTATTGCATATTTCAGATAAAGAAATGAGTCAACGAATGAAGTTCCACGGATTTGATCTGTTGGCTGATGCCATGAAAGATCATAAGTCGTGCATCATGTATCTTGGGCATTATGGCAATTGGGAGTGGGTTCCTTCTATAGGCTTGCATATGCCTCAAGAGATTGTGAAAGCACAAATTTATCAACTTATAAGCAGCAAGTCTTTTGATGAGATTTTTAAAAAAATTCGTACTCGTTTCAAGTCCCTTAACATTGAGAGAAAAGAAACAATGCGTCGTATTATTAAATTACGTAACGACGGTAAGCAAATGATTATTGGCTTTATTTCAGATCAACGTCCACCAAGATATTATGATACTTACTGGACCAATTTCTTAAATCAGGACACACTAACGCTTACAGGGACAGAGCGTATAGCGCGAAAGACCAAATTTGCTGTAGTTTATTTAGATATTCAAAAAATTAAACGTGGACACTATTCAGGAACATTCTCACTTATATCCCCTGATGCATCAAAAGAACCTGAATTTGCGATAACTGAAATGTATATGCGCAAATTAGAAAAAACAATTTTGAGACAACCGGCTTTTTATTTATGGACTCACAACAGATGGAAGTTTTCGAGAAAGAAAGATACTGAAAACATAGCAGACCAATGAATAAAATATCCATAATAATATTGAATTGGAATGGGGAAGAGTTGTTGAAGAAATTCCTTCCTTCTATTTTGATGTACTCTCCCTCGCTCAACTGTGAAATAGTTGTGGCTGACAATCATTCTATTGATAACTCAGTTGTAATGCTTAAAGAAAATTTTCCTTCTGTAAAACTAATCCTTTTTGATAAAAATTACGGATTTGCTGAGGGTTATAATCGAGCCATTCATCAGATAAATGCAACATATGTTGTATTACTCAATTCTGACGTTGAAGTAACTGAAAATTGGTTGCAGCCTATGATAGATTACTTAGATTCACATCGTCATACATCGGCTATTCAACCTAAAATACTTAGTTACGCAAACAAACAGATGTTTGAATATGCTGGAGCTGCTGGTGGTTACATCGATAGATATGCTTATCCGTTTTGTCGGGGTAGAATATTGAATGTTTTAGAAGAGGACAAGGGTCAATATGATAATGTAGAACATGTTTTTTGGGCAACTGGAGCTTGTTTGTGTATCCGACGAGCTGACTATGTAAATGTAGGAGGATTGGACAATGATTTCTTTGCACATATGGAAGAGATTGATTTGTGTTGGAGATTGCAATCACGAGGCAAAAACATAGTTGTGATGCCTGAATCCGTGGTATATCATGTTGGAGGCGCATCACTGGATATCGAGAACCCACGTAAAACCTACCTTAATTTTCGCAACAAT
>JAQVZQ010000363.1 GCA_028708095.1 Dysgonamonadaceae bacterium | reverse complement strand
CCTGACGAGGTTAGATTAAATAAATATGGAAAATTCCTTCGTCGATCAAGTCTTGCTTGAGTAATAATAGGGACAAAAACCGAAAAGCCTTGTGGCACAAGGGTTTTCGAGCATTTTTATAGAATCATAAATCACGACAATTATATTTGTGGCTCGATAAAAGCGTTTGAATGTTAATTCATAGTTGAATTTTCAAATAAGCTTTATATATTTTTATACATTTTGAAAAAGAGAAAAATCCCACTCATAATGATTGTTTTTCAAAAGTATAATATCACAAACAAATAGTAGTGTCAATAGATAATGTAACGGATGATAACAGAAAGATAGACAATACAATTTTTACAAAGAGAAAGTGAATTGAGTAAAAATTAATTGTATTTGAAAAATAAATGAGGAGACATGGTAATGAACAAGAATCTATTAATTATCGGTGCTGGAATTTACAGTGTTGTTGCAAGAGAAGTTGCAGAGAGTATGAATTTTTTTGATAAGATTGATTTTATTGATGATGAAGCAATGTCAACTCCAGATGGGAAAGCAGTAATTGGTAAAATTAGCGATATTGAAGCACTTTCAGTTGATTATGGATATGCATTTGTTGCGATCGGGAATCCTGAAACAAGACTTGAATTACTTAACAAAATTGAAGAAGAGACTCACTTGAAAGTATGGTCACTGGTTTCACCACGAGCTTATGTATCATCATCTGCTCAGATTTATAAAGGCTCGATTATTGAGCCTATCGCTGTTATTAACTCAGGCTGTATTGTTTCGACAGGTTGTATTGTTTCTGCCGGTGCAGTAGTAAACCATGCATCAATGCTATGTGATGGTGTTCATGTTGATTGTAACGCTACCGTTGGTGGACATACACTTGTCCCTGCTGGAACTAAGATTCGCATTGGTGAATATTACTCCCGTGAAAAAGTAGAGACAAATGATTTATTCTTTGACCCCAAAAGGTGGCAAGAAAGTCTCGCAAAGAATAAAGAAACCAATTAACAACGAAGAGAGCATAAGAAACAGTTCGGTATAGAGCCAAGCTTCTTTTGATTGTAGTTTGAACATTTATGGGACGGAGATACAATGGTAGCAACGAAACTTAAACGACTACATATGATTCTATTAATCATTACGATATTAACTATATGCTTTATTTTGGGTCAATCAATGATGCCTGTTAGTCATTCTGATAGTGAAAGCAAAGCTGTGACAGAAAGTATAGTTAAGCCGATCGAAGAAGCGATAACTGGAAATAGGACGATCGAGCATAGTATTGTTCGAAAATGGGCGCACTGTATTGAATACGCAATTCTAGGAATTGAATTATCAATTCTAATGATAGGGCAACAAAAATTATGGTTATCTTTAATTCGAGTCTTTAGCTATGGCACGGGAATTTCACTCATTGATGAGACAATTCAAATATTTAGTAGAAGGGGTCCCGAAGTTCGTGATGTATGGATAGATGCCACTGGAATTGCGATAGGGATTGTAGTAACAACATTGATTTGTGTGATAATAAGAAAACTAAAACTAAAAACTGCAATACTGTAAGAAGAGAAAGGTATTAACACGATGTTTACCAAAAATAAATATGAACCTTTTGACAAGAAGGTTTGGCTAGAAACGCCAACACAACACTTATAGAATGGCTATTACTCTTGTAATGGGTAGATGATTTTTAAAGGGGAAAGATAATGAATTACTTAATAGTTGTAGCTCATCCTGATGATGAAGTTCTGGGAGCTGGAGCCACTATACATAAATTGATTCGGCAGGGGAATCAAGTTGCAATTTGCACAATGGCAAACCATGCAGCGGCACGCGCAAATATTTCTGATACGCTGATAGACGATCAAAACAATGCTATGCGGGTTTTGGGTGTAGAGAAGGTGTATGCAGCCGATTTTCCAAACATTAAGATGAATATTGTTCCGCATTTGGATCTTGTGCAGTTTATAGAAAAGTGCATAGAGGATTTTAAAGCGGAAGCGATTATTACGCATCATCCATCCGATACAAACAACGATCATGTTATGACTTCTTATGCAGCACAAGCGGCAAGTCGATTGTTCCAAAGAAAAGATGGAGTACCCAAGTTGAAACAATTTATGTATATGGAAGTACCGTCTTCGACAGAGTGGTCTTTCGATTCCTCCGCAAACAGATTTGAACCGAATTTCTTTGTTGAAATCGGTAAAGAAGGCGTGCAAATCAAATTAAAAGCCCTTGCCGCATATAATGGTGTTATGCGAGCGTACCCACATCCACGTTCCGATGAAGCGCTGACCGGACTTGCCGCTTATCGAGGTGCACAGGCAGGATGCAACTATGCTGAAGCATTCGAAAGTGTATTTGAGACACGATAATAGGGGTAATTGAAGAATGTATCAACTTTTTGTAAAGCGTTTATTAGATATCATTTTATCATTGCTGGCAATAATTATTCTTTCTCCATTATATCTTATTATTGCAGTTTGTGTCCGTATTGGAATGGGCAAACCCGTTCTTTTTTCACAGGAGAGAATCGGGAAAGATGAGAAAACTTTTTGTTTGTATAAATTTCGTTCTATGACAAATAAAAAAGACAAAAATGGTAATTTACTTCCCGAAAAAGACAGATTGACGAAATGTGGAGAAATACTTCGTACATTGTCTCTTGATGAGCTTCCTGAACTTTTTATGATTCTAAAAGGTGATATGTCTTTTGTCGGACCGAGACCACTTCCTACTTATTATGGTCCGTATTTTTTCCCTGATGAACGCAAGCGTCATCAAGTTCGTGGTGGTTTGATACCACCAGATGGATTGTCAAAAAAGACAACACCCAAATGGGAAGTGCAGTTTGAGTATGACAATTACTATGTTGATCATGTTTCGTTTTTGCTGGATTGCAAAGTCATCATTGTAACATTCCTTATTTTATTCAAAAGAGTGGAAAATAATTACGGTGCTGAACTTAGACCGCATCTTAATGAATATAGATCGTGGTTGGACATAGAAAAGGAGACAGAGCAAAATGTATTGTCAATTAGATAAAACACAAGTTAATAGTCTTATAAAGAAATATGGTTCGCCACTTTACATTTTTCATACAGCTGAGTTCGAAGAAAATTATTATAAAATTCTTAATGCTATGCGTGCGATTTATTCGAAGTATAATATCGCTTATTCATATAAAACAAATTATACACCCAAGATCTGTGAGTGTGTGAAAAATCTAGGCGGATATGCAGAAGTTGTATCGGAAATGGAATTCGAACTTGCAAAAAAAATCGGATATGATTGTGCACACATTGTATATAATGGTCCAGTGAAGGGCAATGGTTTATTCGAACACTTGTCCAATGGTGGAGTTGCAAATATTGATAGCATAGACGAAATGAAAACAGTTGTAAACTTTGCACAAAAAAATCCGCGAACAAATATCAGAATCGCTTTTAGAGTTAATATAGATATTGGACAAGGTTAT
>JAQVZQ010000051.1 GCA_028708095.1 Dysgonamonadaceae bacterium | reverse complement strand
CGCTTTACGATTATACTTATATTTGTGCCAGATAAGATAAAGGCTTTAAAAATGCGATCTTTTAATGTTGTAAAATATTTTTCAGACGACGGATTGGGCGTTCAACTGTTGAAAATTGAATCCGTCAACTAAAAAATATTTTGAAAAACCCCATTGTTATCTAAAACACACAAACACAAGTGATTGCTCTTTGTAAATAATTTATTATTAATTACGTACTAAAAGGTATGCCTTTGCAATGGGCAAACAATATGGACAAAAACAAAGAAAGTCATACCCGGCAGTACAAAAAAAAATTTAGTACCATGAAAACACAAATTTTTAAAATTAAGCGAGTTCCTTACACTCAAATGCTGAAATCGGAAATGGCAGATTATGTTGAAAAAACAATCGCCATAGTAGACAAACATGAGCCTGAATTGGCTTTGTTTAACCCCTTGTTTGAAGAGTTATCCGGCAAAGATTCGGATATCCATCTCCTTAGGTTAGACCACGGAATAGACCTTGAAAGGCTGCGTTCCTACAAGTTGAAAGAGGAGTTGAACCTCACTATTTCGGCTTTTAAACTCAAAGTGAGAATCATTAGCAAGTCAACACCAAAATTGGAAATCCATATTTTGGAAAATGCCATCAACAACCACCTTCGTTATTTGAACAAATGCAAAAACAACCACGTCTACAACCAACGGGTGAGCGGGTTTTTCGATTTGTATCAAAACGATTTGGAGATGCAGGAAGCCATTAGCACATTCAAATTATCAACAGAGTATGACAACATGTGTGTGGCATACTCAGAGTTGAAACAGGCTTGGCAAACCAGGGTGGAGTTACTCTCAGAGCGACCCAACTTTGAAACAAAAGTTATCGTAAAAGAGATGACCAAAACCCTCACCAATCTTTTCAATGGTATAGAGGTAGCCTCGATGGTTGCACCTTTATCAGAAGATGGCACAGTGCCAGAAGATCAGGTTGATTTTGCACCATTGATTAACGAGTTGAATCAATTGACAGGCATGGTTCGCACCTCTATTTCCATTCGCAATGCCAACAACAAACGCAAAGCAAAGGGAGAAGATGATGGTGATGGTGGTTTGAACGACGACCCACAAGAACCAATTGATGGGGAGACACCTATTGAGCCTGACCCAGACCCCGAAACTGAACCTGAGGGAGGAGATCCCTCTGAAGGTGATGGGGCGACAGGTAATGGTGGTGGAGATGCGTAAAGGTAACTGTAGAGACGCGATTAATCGCGTCTCTACGTTGTTATAAATCTCAGCCCATCGTTTCAAACGAGCAGAAGTGTGTAGCACGGAGTATTATCAACTCTGGCCAGCTCAGCCTGCCCCTCGTTTGCAACGAGGGGCTAATGGTCAATTGTTTATAAAAAAAAAATTCGTATTGCAAATGTTCTAAAATGAAGCTTTGCAGCTTATTATTGCGTTAAAAACGAGGGAGAGTATAAAATCAGCGCGAGCGAGTGCCACTATCAACCACCCATAGCCAAATCTTGAGCCTGTACAGACGTCCTACAGGTCATCTCTTCTCAATATCATCCGCAGTATCTATTCTACGTCACATCGCTGATTCAAATACTCATTTACATCAACTTTCCATCATCAATTGTACGGATGGATATCCGCAACAGTTACTTATATTACATTGTACAATATATCATGCATTCATTCTAAAATACCAAAGCAATGTTTAAAAACACACTTATCTTTTACTACTTACCTCTTATTTCTTCAACTGTCCATTGTCAATTAATTAAGCCACTAACCACTAACCCCCTCCTTTCATCTTCTTTAACTAAAACATTTTAAACAATTTGTTTTAATCACTTGTTTAAATCAAAAAGATAATTGTATCTTTGCCGTATCAAAATCAAATAATATGGAACTAACAACAGAAGAAAAAATTATAGAGGCTGCTCGTAAGATATTTACGCAAAAAGGGTTTAGTGCGACACGCACAAGAGATATTGCCGAAGAAGCAGGGATTAATTTGGCATTATTGAATTACTATTTTAGAAGTAAGCAAAACCTATTTCAGATAATAATAGAGGAAAAGTTTGATGAGCTTTTTGGAATAATCAATCCAATATTATCGAACAGAGAAATTTCGCTGGAAGAAAAAATTGAGACATTGGTTACAAATTATACCAACTTACTCCTAGAGAATGAGGACCTACCCTTTTTTGTTTTGAGCGAAATAAAATCGAATGAGTTCATAATAAAGAGGGTCAAACAAAATGCAGAAATTTTATCGCAACCAGTTATTGAAAGTCAATTGAAAGAAAGAGGGTTTACAACATCGAGCTTCAATTTTATAATGAATATAATGAGCCTGACACTCTTTCCATTTATGTCTAAGCCGCTATTTGTATCGTCAGGATTGATAAAGGAAGAGGAATTTGCCCGCTTCATTACGGAACGCAAAAAAGATATCCCAACTTGGGTGATGAACACTTTAAAATGATAAATGTATGAAATCTCGAAAATTATTATTCTTAGGAATGCTTTTTCTGTTAATTGTTGGCGTTAAAGCTCAAACAGTTACTTTAAATGAATGTCAAGATATGGCGAGGAATAACTATCCTGCCATCTCAAGATTTTCTATCATAGAACAAAGCAAGAATTACACGTTGGCGAATGCCAATAAAGCCTACCTACCTCAACTGTCATTGGAAGCGAAAGCAACTTATCAATCTGATGTGATAACAATTCCTCTTGACATGCCTGGATTGGAAATTCCTGTTCCTGACAAAGATCAATATCAAGTGGTTGCACAAGCCAGTCAAATAATATGGGATGGTGGGAAGATAGCAGCAAAGAAAGGAATTATAAAAGCAGGTGCTCAGGCTGAAGAGAAACAGTTGGAGACAGAGTTATATGCTCTGAAAGAGAGGGTGAATGGTCTTTACTTTGGTGTTTTACTTATACAAGAGCAATTGAAGCTGCAAACAGTACTGGAAGAAGAATTACAACGCAACCACGATAGGGTAACAAGTTATATTGAAAATGGTGTTGCCAACCAAGCAGATTTAAGTGCAGTGAAAATAGAAATGTTGAAGGCAGGTCAACAACGCATACAAATGGAATCGGCACAAAAAGGATACTTAGAGATGTTGTCTCTATTAACAGGTTCTGAGCTATCAAATGAAACTGAATTTGTAAAACCTTCTGTTTCGAACAACAATTCACTTGTGACCATTAAGCGACCCGAATTGGATCTTTTTCTTGCACAACAAGCAACAATAGATGCACAAACCAATGATTTAAAATCGGGTATCATGCCTGTGATAGGTGCATTTGCGCAAGGGGGCTATGGAAAACCAGGACTAAATATGTTGCAAAATGAGTTTGATGCATTTTTTCTGGGTGGCATTAAGCTATCGTGGAACTTCGGAAACTTATACACTTTAAAGAACAGTATTAAAACCAATGAGTTGAAAAAACTAAGCATCGACACACAACGTGGTACTTTTATCCACAATCTGAATATGCAAATTTCGCAACAGCAAAATGAAATAGATAAGTACCGCAAAACAATGCAAGACGATGAAGAGATAATTCGTTTACAACAAGAAATAAAAGATGCAGCCGATGCAAAAGTGGAAAACGGGGCAATGACTGTGTCAGATATGCTAAAAGAACTTACAGCATTGGAAATGGCTAAGCAAACTAAAGTGCTGCACGAAATACAGCATATAAATTCGATTTACACACTAAAAAATACAACCAACTAATATAAATATTAAAAGAATATGAAACCTAAATTTTTATTTTATATCGGATTAGGAATATTGCTATTTTCCTCATGTACAAACAAGGATGGTGATTATGATGCATCAGGTTCGTTTGAAGCCACAGAAATCATAGTTTCATCAGAAGCAAGTGGAAAAATTAAGTACCTAACCATCATGGAAGGACAACAGCTTGAAAAAAGTGAACCAGTTGGATTAATAGATACTACACAGCTCTATTTGCAAAAAATGAACTTACTCTCCAATGTTAAAGGTGTTCGAGCTCAACAACCCAACATAACTGCTCAAACAGCATCTATAAAAGAACAAATTAACACCATGGAGCGGGAGAAGCAGCGTGTTACAAACTTGATAAAAGCAAATGCGGCAACTCAAAAACAGTTGGACGACATAAATGGGCAAATGGAAGTATTGCAAAAACAGCTCTCGGCTTCAGAGTCAACTTTGCAAAAGAGCAGCCAAAACATTACTGCGCAAAGTTCGGCAATGGATATTCAGATTGAACAAATTGAAGATAGGTTGCAAAAATCTATTATAAGAAGCCCAATAAAAGGAACTGTGCTAAACAAATATGCAGAAGAAGGTGAATTGGCTAATATGGG
Source organism: Dysgonamonadaceae bacterium (assembly GCA_028708095.1). Classification (GTDB taxonomy): domain Bacteria; phylum Bacteroidota; class Bacteroidia; order Bacteroidales; family Dysgonomonadaceae; genus UBA2632. The sequence continues at coordinate 10,218 of JAQVZQ010000051.1, read as the reverse complement.
AACTCCACTGTTCAAAATTGCTGACATTAACAATATGACGCTACGAGTGTATGTTACTAATGATCAACTATCCTCAATCAAATTGAATGACAAAATACAAGTTTATGTTGACCAGGGAACTGAGGACAGCGACAATAAAAAAATGTATGAAGGAGTTGTAACATGGATTTCGGATAAATCAGAGTTTACCCCGAAAACAATTCAAACAAAAAACGAAAGAGCCAATTTGGTGTATGCAATGAAGGTGTCTGTCAAAAATGATGGCTATTTGAAGATTGGGATGTATGGTGAAGTTAAATTTAATTGACAATGGACAGTTGACAATGGAAAATTTCAAACCTCTGTCATTCTGAGAACTCACCCAATTTTTCATTGGGCAAAAAGAAGGGAATGACATCGAAGTTTGATTTACTGTGAGGCCCGAAGGGCTGATATAATTCAGCCTAGGCTGTCAGGCCTGGGTAACAGGCAGATAGAAGCAAAAGAGGGCTCGTAAGCCTGGCAAATAAATATAAGCACCTAAAGAACAATATATTGCAAAATTATGTCATTGGTAACGCAGTGAAGAATCCATTTAAATGCAGCATAATAGTCTAACAGATTCTTCGTTTCACTCTGAATGACAATGGATATACAAAAAAACAAAACAATGATTGAAGTTAAAAATCTACGAAAGAATTATCATTCACCTAAATCAGGTAAATATGCTGGCATTGGCACAAAAGATAATTTAGAAAAAGGAATTTCTCTTTCTGTTCCAAAAGGAGAAGTATTTGGAGTAATTGGTCCCGATGGAGCAGGCAAAACTACACTTTTCAGGATATTGGCAACGTTACTTTTAGCCGATTCAGGAGAAGCACGATTGAGTAAATGGAATGTGGTAGATGATTACAAAGAGATCAGAAAAATCATTGGATACATGCCAGGTCGCTTTTCGCTCTATATGGATATGAGTGTTGAAGAGAATCTGGAGTTTTTCGCTACAGTTTTTGATACTACCATTGAAGAAAATTACGAATTCATAAAAGATATTTACCAACAGATAGAACCGTTTAAAAAACGTCGTGCAGGCGCATTATCTGGAGGGATGAAACAAAAACTTGCTTTATCGTGTGCACTCATACATCAACCAGAGGTACTTATTTTGGATGAACCCACTACAGGAGTTGACCCAGTATCGCGAAAAGAGTTTTGGGACATGCTAAGTAAACTAAAGGAAGGTGGAATGACAATTCTCGTTTCTACTGCATATATGGACGAAGCCACACGATGCGATAGAATAGCGCTGATGCGAGAAGGCGAGTTTATTGCCATAGATACCCCAGCCAATATCATTGCCGATTATAAGCAAACGCTGTGGTCTGTGAAAGGAGATAACTTGTCATCCATGCTTGCTGATATTCGTGATTTTCCACAAGTGCAAACCTCTTTTGCTTTTGGAGATGAGCACCATATAACGGTTGATCAGAATTTAACAAAAAGTGAACTAAGTAACTATCTCTCAGATAAAGGATATGCGAATGTTAGTATCGATGATATAACTCCAACTGTTGAGGACTGCTTTTTAGCACTAACAAATGAAGAAAATTGAAAAATGGAAGATAACATAATAGTAAAAGTTTCAGGACTCACCAAGAAGTTTGGCAATTTCACTGCTGTTGACAACATCACCTTCAATGTGAAAGAAGGAGAGATATTTGGATTTTTGGGTGCTAACGGTGCAGGCAAAACAACAGCTATGCAAATGCTCATAGGTTTGAACAAACAAACCTCGGGTGAGGCATTTGTTGCTGGTTATGATATACGTCATGAAAGCGAGAAGATAAAAAAGAACATTGGCTATATGAGTCAAAGGTTTTCACTGTATGAAGACCTAAAAGTGTGGGAGAACATCAGACTTTTTGCTGGTATATACGGAATGAAAGATAAAGAGATTGCAGAGAAAACTGACCAACTGCTTTCACGATTAGACTTTGAAGATGAACGCAACACCTTGGTGAAATCTCTCCCTCTTGGATGGAAGCAAAAGTTGGCTTTTTCGGTGGCAATATTTCATAGTCCTAAGGTTGTTTTTTTGGATGAACCAACAGGCGGGGTAGATCCTGCAACCAGACGACAGTTTTGGGAAATGATTTATCAAGCCGCAGAAGACAACATAACGGTGTTTGCAACCACACATTATATGGACGAAGCTGAGTATTGTGATCGTGTCTCCATAATGGTTGACGGCAGAATTGATGCATTGGATACTCCAACTAATTTGAAAGCTCAATTTGAAGCCAAAGATATGGACGAGGTGTTTCGCAAACTTGCTCGGAAAGCAACGAGAGATTGAAGTATACTAAGTGTTTTCAGGCAGACACTTATTATCTACATTGTGACAAAGTACTCTTAAAGGGATTTAGGATTGAAAGCTGTGAGGTCTGGCTTTTCTGAAGTTTACTCAAAGATTCAATTCAACAAATATGTTAGGCATCATTTAGAGGTGAAAGTAAAAAAAACAGTAAAAAACATTTACATAAATGAAACAATTTAAAGCGTTTGTAGTAAAAGAATTCTATCACATTTTTCGTGATAGAAGAACGATGTTAATTCTCTTGGGAATGCCAGTAGCCCAGATATTAATCTTTGGGTTTGCAATAAACATGGAAGTAACTGATATTGCTGTAGCAGTATTAAACCCGAGTCCTGATACATACACCAATCAAATTGTAGAAAGAATTGACGCTAATAATTATTTTCATGTAGATTACACAGTTCATTCTCAAAATGAAATAGATGAACTATTTAAACAAAACAAGATTGATTTGGCAATAGTTTTTCCCAATAGTTTTAACGAAGACCTTATCGAATCTGGGAAAGCCGATGTGCAATTAATTTCGGACACATCCGACCCCAATACAGGGACTATCATTGTTAATTATGCTACAGGCATCATTGCAGATTATCAGAAAGAGATCAACCACATCTCTGGATATCCACCTTATCAAATAGTAGCAACAACACAGTTGTTGTATAATCCTGAAATGAAATCTTCTTTTTCATTTGTTCCAGGCGTAATGGGTTTGATATTGATGGTTATTAGCACCATGATGACTTCCATATCCATTGTTAGAGAAAAAGAACGAGGAACTATGGAGGTGCTCTTGGCATCACCGTTGAAACTTAGCCAAATTCTTATTGCTAAGACCATTCCTTACCTCTCGCTTTCATTTATCAATTTATTAACCATTCTTTATTTAGCATACTATCTATTGGGGGTTCCCATCAGGGGCAGTTTGGTTTTAATTGTAGCTATTTCCACGCTCTACATTTTTTTGTCGCTACTGTTTGGATTGTTGATATCAACCATTGCAAAAAAACAAGTTGAAGCGATTATAATGTCAGGAATAGGACTCACAATGCCTGTTATGCTTCTATCGGGAATGCTTTTCCCAATTGAAAATATGCCATTTGTATTAGAAAAACTCACACACATTGTTCCAGCAAGGTGGTATATCATCATTATAAAAAAGCTAATGATTCAGGGATTAGATTTCTCCTTTATTATAAAGGAAGTAAGCATTCTTTTGGGAATGACAGGATTAATATTAGCACTTAGTATGATTAATTCAAAGAAAAGACTCGAGTAACCAACCAATTAACAACTTGAAAAATGGGAACATTAAAATTTCTTATAGAGAAAGAATTTAAACAGACACTTCGAAATTCTATTATACCAAAACTAATTATTGGCTACCCAATAATGGTAATGCTTATTTTTCCTTGGGCAATCAACTTCGAAGTCAAGAATATAAAAGTAAGTGTAGTAGATCACAATAACAGTGTTTATTCTCAACGATTGATACAAAAGGTTGACGCATCAAAATATTTTATAATCAATAACATAACGTCAAGCTACAATGAGGCAATGATTGATATTGAAAAAAACCATGCCGATATTATTCTTGAAATTCAACCTTCTTTTGACAAGAATATTGTAAAGAGCAAAAGAGCTGATGTAATGCTTTCTGCAAATTCGGTGAATGGTACACGCGGATTATTAGGCAACGCCTACTTATCTCAAATTCTTAACGACTATTCGGCAGAACTTCGCTCAGAACTAGCACACACAGGAGTGCCTTCACGTCAGAAAATGAGCTTTATAAGCACGATACCACAATACAAATTCAATAAGAATTTAGATTATAAAGTATTTATGATTCCAGCTCTTATGGTAATGATGGTTACATTGATATGTGGAATTTTGCCTGCACTAAACATTGTGAGCGAAAAAGAGAATGGTACAATTCAACAAATAAATGTTACACCCGTCAATAAATATCAATTTATTTTAGCAAAGCTTATCCCTTACTGGATAATTGGCTTTATTATATTATCAATTGCGTTTGTTGTTGTAGGATTATTATATGGAATTTGGCCTGCAGGAGGCTTCTTACCCCTGTATGTAAGTTCCCTCATTTTTATCATTGGGATATCAGGATTTGGTTTAATTATATCCAATTATTCAGCTACGCTACAACAAGCAATGTTTCTGGCTTTCTTTTTTATTCTCATTATTATCTTACTTAGTGGTTTGTTTACACCCATAGCAAGTATGCCCAAATGGGCGCAAATAGTTGCTCATAGCAACCCCCTCTCCTACTTTATGGAAATAATGCGAATGATATATCTGAAAGGAAGTTCGTATAGTGGTATTGCCGCTCCACTGCTTTCTCTTTTGGGCTTTGCAGTTGGATTTAATATGTGGGCAGTTCTGAGTTATAGTAAAAGCAATAATTAGGTAATATGTAAACAACAATGAAACTCTTTTCAAGAATAATATTTCTGTTATTAGCCCTGTTTTTAAGCTTGTTTCAAATACATGGACAAGACGAAATTCTGAATGGAGATACAATTATTGAACCTCCCAAGAGGATCAATTTATTGATAAAGGAAAGGGTGTTGAAAGAAAGAAGCACATTAGAAATATCGGAGAAAGATGTAAGAAAAAAATTAGATTCCACACATTCTTTTGGCATCCTGAAAGACAACTATTTCATTACTGGTAATTCATTGAATAAACAGATTAATGTAGATAATGCTGATGTAAAATATCAAATTAGTTTCAGACAACGTTTATCTAATAGCTATTTACCATTCAATACATTTGTGTTTATCTCTTATACTCAAAAATCATTTTGGAATATTTATAAAAAATCATCCCCTTTTCGCGATACAAATTTCAACCCTGGAATAGGTTTTGGGCGATACTTAATTTCAGAAGATAACAATTATATGGGTAGCATTTTTCTTCAACTCGAACATGAGTCTAACGGAAAGGATAGCTTAAATTCTAGATCTTGGGACTTTGCAAGTATTTCAGGTAAATATTATTTTAATGACCGGCTTTTCTTCAGAGCAAAAGCATGGTTACCATTATTTCTATTAATGGAAGATACTAATACTGATTTGCTTACCTACAAAGGGTATGGCAATATTTCTGTGGACTATAGAACCAAAAACGAAAGATGGTGGTTTACTGCAAACATAACACCAAGGCGCAACGTTATTACAATGAATACAACATTAAGTGCTGCTTTTCAAGTCTCAAAAAAATTCAATCAATACCTATTCTTTGAGTTTTACAATGGACGTGGAGATAGCTTGCTTGAATATAAAGAATATGACTTAAAGTTGCGTATTGGAATGTGTATTAAACCTGATTTTTTCAGTGTGTTTTGAGAAACAAAACAATTAACTCTTTAAAAACTGATAAACATATGAAAGTAGCCGTATTTATAAAAAACAATGAGCTGACTTCTCTTTATGAGACTGATATTCACGTTGTGATATTCAATATCGTTAATAATAAAGTCATGGGCGTCGAAAATTTCATTTTAGAAAAGCAGAACAAAGATTCAATATTAAGGTGGTTAAATCATAAATCTATCGATAAAGTTTATATTTCGGGAATAGAAAATGGAACTATTCAAAAATTAGAATTAAATAACATTCAGGTAAAAACTTACGAAATGCTTAAAGATGACAAGCTGTTTAATTCACTTGCTTTGACTTCTCATCAATTACGAAAAACATCTTAAAAATCTGTCATTATATATTTTTCCACAAGTTGCGGTTTTATAAAACGCAACACCGCATATCTTTTCGAAACATTTTCATATCTTCGTACAAGAAACAAATTTAATTTGCAGATTATCTAAACGTATCCTTAAAGCTAAATGTCAAAACAATTTCTTGCGTTCGTAAAAAAGGAGTTTTACCACATATTACGTGATAAAAGGACAATGCTAATTCTGTTGGGAATGCCAGTAGTTCAGATATTGATTTTTGGATTTGCCATCAATATGGAGGTCCAAAATATTCGCATTGCAATTTATGAACCTAAAGCTGATATTTACACACAAGACATTAAAGCAAAGGTTGAAGCCAATCATTACTTCATTCTAAAAGCTACTCCCCACTCTATTCAAGAAGTTAACGAACTGCTTCGCAAAGGCGAAATAGATATGGCCCTTATTTTCCCAAACAATTTTCACAATAACTTAGTACACGCTGGCAAATCACAAATACAAATTATTGCAGATAGTTCTGATCCAAATATCGGCACAATTTCCACAAACTACCTTAGAGCAATTATAGGACAACAACAAAAAGAATGGATGAATTTGCAACAGATACCTTATGAAGTGAACGTAACAAGCAAGCTTCATTACAATCCCGAAATGAAATCTGCCTATACTTTTGTGCCAGGTATTATGGGACTGGTGCTAATGATTATTTGTGCTATTATGACATCCATATCCATTGTGAGAGAAAAAGAGATGGGCACAATGGAGGTGCTTTTGGCATCTCCTCTGAACTCAACAACCGTTCTTCTTTCGAAAACGATTCCTTATTTAGCACTGTCTGTTATAAATTTAGTGACAATTCTCATTCTCTCTGTCTATGTATTGAAAGTGCCCATTGTTGGCAGTTTATCATTGTTGATTTTTGTATCTGTTCTATTCATTTTTCTTTCTCTTTCATTAGGGTTGTTGATATCAACATTGGTGCAAACACAAGTAGTTGCTATCATCATTTCTGGTATTGGATTGATGATGCCTGTACTTATTTTATCAGGTATGATATTCCCGATAAGCAATATGCCCGTTGTGTTGCAGTGGCTTTCAACCTTAGTGCCAGCACGCTGGTACATAACTGCGGTCAAAAAGATAATGATTCAGGGATTAGGATTAGTTGCGGTGGTAAAAGAGATTACAATATTGTCAGGTATGATTGTGACATTAGTTATATTGAGTATCCGTAACATAAAGCCAAGGATGGAATGAAAACACTCAAATACCTTGTAGAAAAAGAATTTAAACAGATATGGCGCAACCCTATCATTCCAAAAATGATTGTAGGATATCCTATAATGGTGTTGCTTATTTTTCCTTGGGCAATCAATTTTGAGGTGAAAAATATTCAAATAAATATTGTTGATCAAAGCAGAAGCTCCTATTCTCAACGTTTAATAAACAAAATTGATGCTTCGGCTTATTTTATTTTAAATGATATTACTGACAGTTACGAATCGTCATTGCAAGACATGGATAATGCTCATTGCGATATTATTCTTGTAATTCCACCCTCGTTCGATAAAAATTTGGTGAAAGAACAAAAAGCTGATATATCAATAGTGGCTAATGCAGTAAATACAACGCAAGGGCTTTTGGGTAGTAATTATCTCTCAGAGATTATTTCTGATTTCTCATCGGATATACGTTACGAAATAAAACCTATTTTGAAAGTGCAACAAGCACAAAATTTAGAGGTTGTTCAGCGTTATCGTTATAATGAAACATTAGATTACAAAGTATTTATGTTGCCTGCTTTTATTGTGCTCATGATTACGCTTATTTGCGGAATACTCCCCTCTTTGAATGTTGTATTAGAAAAAGAGATAGGTACAATAAATCAAATTAATACAACTCCTGTAAGTAAATTCAACTTTATTGTAGCAAAGGTTATCCCCTATTGGATTATTGGTTTAATTATCCTCACAATTTCAATTTTTATCGTCTGGATTATTTATGGCTTGTTCCCTTCTGGTAGTATTATTGCACTTTACGTAGCTTCTATTATTTTTATTTTAGGAATAACTGCTTTGGGCATCGTCATCTCAAATTACTCCGACACTCTACAACAATCAATGTTTTTAGTGATGTTCTTCATCCTAATTATTATTTTGCTTAGTGGCATGTTCACTCCCGTGTCGAGTATGCCTGTGTGGGCACAAGTAATTGCCTATATCAATCCTCTAACGCATTTTATCGAAATAATGCGATTGATTTATCTAAAAGCCAACTCTTTTATCGATTTACTCCGTCCAATGGGAATATTAGTGCTGTTTGCCTTTATATTTAATGGATGGGCAGTGTTGAGTTATAAAAAGAGTAACTAATAAGTATCAACTCCATTGCAGAGATGAAACCGATAAAAGAATCAACTTTTCATTTCGTTTATTTTAGGATGTAAGCCTTGAGTCCGCTTCGAAAAAGCTCAAATGCTAAAGTTTTTTTAGAACGGACTTAAGGGCGTAAGTAATTGAAACTGACCTTCATAGCAGAAGACCCAAACTTATAGTTTCCAGGGTTTTCGGTATTCATATGATAAATGCTTATTAGCCTCCTTACTATTTGTAAATCTCTCTTTTTTACCATCCCACTCAAGTCTTTGCTTAGTTTTCATGGCAATGGTTCCTAAGTGTGCTAAAGTAGTAGAACGATGACCAATTTCTAATGTAGCTAAAGGTTCTTTACGGGATTTTACACAATCAAGAAAATTACGAATTAAACTATAAGTGCTATTTTTAAAGTTCTCATTAATTAAGAGCGTTTTATCATCGTCCACTGAATATTTTTCAGAATCCATTAATTTATCCCAAGTTTGAAATTGACCAGGTTTGGTTTGAGTTATTGTATAATCATTTTCACCTGTATATAGAGTGCCTTTAGTTCCTCTTAATTCCAAAAATCCTGAAGGTATAAAGCTGCCTGAACTCGCTTCTAAAATATTGATTGTAACAATGACACCCGATGCAAACTCGTAGGTTACATGCATTGTATCAGGAATAGTACGGTCATCATCAATTGCATAAACACCACCATGGGCGCTTATTGCTGTTGGAGCTTCTTCGTCAAGTAACCATCTAATTAAATCTAAATAGTGCACACCATTATTAGATAGTTGATTAGCATAATCATCCCACCATCTAAACTTATAAGGTGCTATATTATACTGGTAAGGTCGGAAAGCACGCGGACCTAACCACATATCCCAATCAAAATCACTTGGAGGAGTCTCGGCACTCATTTTACCAATCCCTTTTGGGAACATATTACTTACATGACATGCTTGAGCAAATGTAACTTTCCCAATTTTACCAGCCGGTATTTCTCTTGCTAACTTTTGAAATGCGGGTGCGCCTCGCCTATTCAAACCAACAGTTACAATTTGTTTACTGTTTGCGCATACATTCACCATTGTGCGACCTTCTGCGATAGTTTTAGACAATGGCTTTTCTACATATACATCTTTACCTGCATTTACTGCATCGATTGTCTGTAAAGCATGCCAATGATCGGGCGTTGCAATACAAACTGCATCAATATCTTTGTTATCAAGCATTTTTCGATAATCAGTATATTCCATCACTTTTTTGGGGAATTCCTCTCCCATTTTTGGAATTTGTCTGCCTCTATTTTGGATATAGCGCGGATTGACCGTTGAATAATCTCGTGTAATATATGGTTTGTACACATCACATAGACCAGCTACTTCACAGTCGGGTTGTTTCATAAACAATTGCAATAATTGTGTCCCTCTATTGCCAACTCCTATAAACCCAGTTCGAACTCTTTCATTTGCACCAATTATTTTTTTATCAAGGTCAATTAAAGGAAAGCCCCTTTGAGCGATAGACAAACCAGCAGCTGCTAATGTTGATTTTTTGATGAAATCTCTTCGTGTTGTTTTCTTTTCCATAGCTTTATTTATATACTTTATATTTATATTATTTGATAAACATTTTTTCATAATGTGGTATAGGATCAAAAATTCCACCACCCGATTTGAAATATTCTGAATTTGTTATGTAAAATCCATTTTGCACATCAATCCATGATGCATTGTTTTTAGGATTATAGCTTCTCATTTTCTCCCAATTTGAGTAGT
>JAQVZQ010000362.1 GCA_028708095.1 Dysgonamonadaceae bacterium | reverse complement strand
CCTGATGCTGAGTGGTGGAAAAAAAGACAAGTGGCTCGTGTTTCCAATGCCATAGTTCGCAAACAACTAAAAGAAAAATTAGAATCCTCGGGAGTAGAATATGCCCGCAAAATTGGGGTAATACAAAACTCACTTTACGGGGTGGATATTCAACCTGTAGCTGCCGAAATATCCAAATTGCGTTGTTTTCTTTCTTTGGTGGTAGATGAAAATATTGACGAAAACAAACCCAACCGAGGTATTGAACCTTTGCCCAACCTAGAGTTTAAATTTGTGACGGCTGATACCCTGATTAAACTCCCTGAGGATAATGCACAGCGAGGTTTGTTTGACAACTGGGAAGAAATGCAAGAGCTGGAAGAACTCCGAAACGACTACATCCAAAGCTATGGCAAGCAAAAGCAACGCATCAAGGAGCAGTTTTTAAAGGTGCAGCAAAAAATGTTTAAAGACCAACTGAGTTTATTTTCTGACAAAGCAAGCCGTGCATACCAACTAAGCACCTGGAATCCTTTTGGTCACGAAAAATCAGATTGGTTTGACCCGAAATGGATGTTTGGCGTAGAGAAATTTGATGTGGTGATTGGGAATCCGCCTTATATCAAAGAATACACCAATAAGGCAGCATTTGACGGTATCAGAGGTAAAAAATATTATCAAGGAAAGATGGATATTTGGTACTATTTTGCTTGCCACTTATTCGATTATTTGTCTGAAGAAGGTAACCTGACTTTCATTGCAACCAACAATTGGGTAACAAATGCAGGAGCATCAAAATTAAGAGATAAAATAACAAACGACTGTCAAATCATTCAACTTATCGATTTTGGAAATACAAAGGTTTTTTCAAGTGCCGATATTCAGACAATGATTCTTTTAGCTGAAAACAAATCAGATAAATCAAAATATGAATTTGATTTTAGATTAATAGAAAGCAATGATGCTAGCTTGAAAGATTCAATAAATATGCTAGCAGGTTTGCCTAGTCAAAAATATACTATTGCTAGTCCAACCTTTGAACGAGAATTATATGATTCCAAAAATTTTGTTTTCAACACTTCAGCAAATGAAAGACTTTTAGGGAAGATTAAGGAAAAACAAAATTTCCATTTAGATGCTCGGAAAGAAGTTGCAACTGGAATAGATGTTCACCAAGATTTTGTAACTAAGAAACATATTCAACTAGTTGGTGATAATTTAAGTCTTGGTCAAGGGATATTTAATTTAACCACAGAAGAACTTTACTCATTGGATTTGACCGATAATGAGAAGGCACTAATTAAGCCTTTTTACACAACGTCAGAACTAAAAAGGTATGTTGGCAATAGTGTTAATAAGCTATGGGTAATCTATACCGATTCAAAGTTCAAAAATGAAAAGGAAATTTCACCTTATCCAAACTTAAAAAAACACTTAGACCAATTTAGAGATATCATTACATCCGATAATTGGCCGTATGGTCTACATAGAGCAAGAGATGAGAGTTTTTTTAAAGGAGAAAAAATAATCTCTTTACGAAAATGTAGTGATCGACCAACCTTCACATTTACAGATTTTGATACTTATGTATCGCAAACATATTTCGTAATCAAGACAGGCCGAATTAGTCAAAAGTATTTAACAGGTTTACTGAATTCCAAACTCATAGAATTTTGGTTGAGATATAAAGGGAAAATGCAAGGCTTCAATTTTCAAGTTGATAAAGGACCACTATTAGAAATTCCGATTTATAAGCCTGAGAACACAGGGGCATTTGAAATACTTGTGGATTATATAATTGCCGTTTTACAAGTGGAGATTTTAATTAACTCCCACGTCCCCAACTCTCACATTGCCCAACTTTTTGAAGAAGTAATAGATGCTATGATAATGGAGTTGTACTTTAAGGAAGACTTTGAAAAAGCGGGTATTGAATTTATCAAATATGCAGAACGGGACTTTGAGAGCATTGAGGGTAAACCCGAACCTGAGCAAATCGAAATCATCCACCGTGTATATCAAAAGCTGCGTGAGAAAGACAATGAAATCCGTAACAACCTGAAATTAATGGACATCAAACTGGCAGATATTGTAATGCCAATTAAAGCTGCTAAGTGATGTATAGAATTAAGGAAATCACTCTAGAAAACTTCAAGTTCTTTTACGGAAAAAGGAAACTTGACTTTGAACGTAAACACATCCTGCTTTATGGTGAAAACGGGAGTGGAAAAAGTTCTATTTATTGGGCTTTATACACGTTTTTTCAAAGTGTATTTAAAACAGATGTTAGACAGGTTCAGAAATATTTTCTACCTATCACTAAAAGCGAAGAGAGCCTAAAGAATCGTTATGCAAGTGATGATGAAGATTCATTCATTGAAATACTCTTTGAAAATGACCCATCAGACCCTCGTGTAAAACGTATTTCTAACACTACAGTCAATACAAGAACGGATGATTTTGTTAAAGAAATAACGCTCACAAGTGACTTAATAGACTATAAATCAATCTTTAACATCTACAATTTCACCAATAAAAGTAGAGTAAGACTTTTTGGGTATTTCGAAAAACATCTTTTGCCATTCATCAATTTAAGAACATCACTAACAAAAAGTGATGGTACAATAATTTCAACAAATCTGGAAATTTGGTGGAATCACCTAAAAGCAGGTCTAAATCCATACCCTGGTTTGAAGGATGATGGATATTTACATTTTCAAAGTCTAGTGACCGCATTTAATTCAGATTTTGATTTCTACCTTAAGAAGATTACTGAAACAGCTAACAACTATCTGAAATTCAAATTCAAGGAAGATTTTCAAATAGAATTTGATTATCAAAAATGTACCTACAACGATTTTAACACACACAATAAAGGGCGTAACAATAAAACAATAGCTCCAGAGATTTATCTTGAAGCATGGTTGATTGATTCCAATCTTGACGAGGTATCAAGTAAAATATCCAGAGTTCATACATTTCTAAATGAGGCAAGACTATCATCGATTGCCTTGGCAATTAGAATGGCTATTTTAAAAGAGAAATTCGTAAAAGAATCACCCAAAATTCTAATCCTTGATGATTTACTACTCAGTTTGGATATGGGTAACCGTGAAGTTGTTTTATCTATTGTACTTGAGGAGTATTTGAAGGATTACCAGCTAATCATATTGACGCATGATAGGGTATTTTTCCAGTCAGCTTTAAGTTACATAAAAGTCAAGCATGCCACTGAATTAAAAAAACAAGGTGAAGACAATAAAGACAAATTGGATAATGCTTTTTCAAAGTATTGGAAAGTATTTGAACTTTATGAAGCCACGCAGATGGATGGAAAAAGAATTCCCTCAATCACGACCTATAAATCCTATTTGCAAAAAGCATATCAATACTTTAATGATGTTGAAAACATCGACTATAATGCATGTGGGAATAATTTGAGATCAGCCTTAGAAGAGATTTTAAGAGAAATTATTCCGTCAAAATTT
>JAQVZQ010000361.1 GCA_028708095.1 Dysgonamonadaceae bacterium | reverse complement strand
TCCAATTCTTCCTCTGTGAAACCATAATGTTGGGCTAAGACGGTGTCTATTTGGTCGATGATAGGTTTGGATTTCCTTACTACATATTGCTTTTGTTCAACAGTTCCCTGAGTTTTAGATGAAATGGTTTTTAATTCAGCATTATTCTGCACAGAAGCCACATACTCTCTCCCCAAATCATGTAGCTGTTCAATTGTAGCATCATTGATATTACTTATTCGATAGCTGAAAATCATATAATCTTTCAAATTGAACATATCAAAATGACAACTGTAATGCCACCAAAAGAAATCACTGCTAAAAATTGCTATGGCTGCATAATTACTAAAATTAAAACCTGTAGATTTTTCACTAACAGTTCCTGTCCCAAAAGTTTGATCTAAAAATGTCTTCCAATACCTACCTCCCGCAGTTCGGTAAAATACTCTATTATGAGCTGCTTCATTAATCAATAATGAAATTGGTTTGTTCTTATAGTAATTTGGCAAAATATTAGATTCAAATTTTGAATCAGATAGTTTTAGAATACTTGAAGTAAGAGACTTAACAGTTTCATTATGTATAGAATAATTCAGATTGACAAAAATCTGATTTCGACAATCACGATTCCATCGGTTAATTTTTGAACTGTACAGTTTTGGACTTGAACTCTTGCTTTTAATTATTTCAATGATTAAACGTTGATCAACACCTTCAAAAAGGGATGATGGTCTTTCATCAAAGGCAGAAATCCAAACATCTTTTTTGTTAGTCGAACTAGGCTTAACAATCTTTTGAAGCGGTTCCATTGCCGAGGTATTAATACTTGGTAGTGGAACAATATATCCGCAATAGCTTCCTTCAGAAAGGAAATTAAAACATCTTTCTACTACAAGAGCATGTAGATTATTACAAGAAAGTGTGCTGTAATTTAGTAATTTGTAGTTTTTATCTGAAAATGACGATCCATATCTTACATAAGGCGGATTTCCAATAATACAATCGAAACCACCATTGCCGGAAACAATCCGGTAAAACTCAGCAAACCAATGGAAAGGTTGGTGAGAATTTAGCCATTGTTGGTATTTTTCTTTCTGCTTTCCTTCGGCATCGGTAATTCCATAATTACGTGCTAAATAAATATTGAGTTTATGGTTAAGTGTATTAAGCTTTTCATTTAGTCTTCCCTTTGTTTCTTTAAAGCTATCACTTCCTTGGTCTGTTATTAATTGTGCATCTTGAAAGCGTGTATAAGCTTTACTAACCAGTTCAAATTCTTCTTTAAACTCATCCAATTTATCTTGTGCAAAAAGTCCATCTTTCTTTTGTATGGTTTCCAGTAATTCTTTTTCGGTGGCAAAACCAATGAGGGTATTTCCGGCACGTACATTAAAATCGATATCGGGCAATGGCTCTAAACCATAATTTTCTTTGCGTGGGTTTACATCTACGGTGGCAACCAGTTTCAGAAACAAGCGAAGTTTGGCAATTTCTACGGCTTCGTTCATAATATCAACGCCGTATAAATTATTCAGAATAATGTTTTTAAAAATGTAGTATTTTAGATTTGTATGTTGTTCAGCGTTAACATCTTCTAAAACATCTTCAAAGAATTTGTGTTTGCCATTTTCCTCGGCAACAAACTGCTCCATACGCATAATACATGCCTCGTAAAGGGGTTCGAGTATATTCATTGCTGCGAACAAAAAAGCACCCGAACCACAAGTTGGGTCGAGAATGGTTATCTTTTTTATTGATTTGTAAAAATGCCGAATAAAAGCAGCATCTTTGGTGTTTTCAATAAAATCTTGAGTAAACTGCCTTATGTTTAAATTGTAAGTGATAAAATCGTTGATGTGGTTTATTTCGCCTTTTACAATTTTCGATTTTATTTCGGTATAGCGTTTACGGCGTTCAATCAGTTCGCGGTAAATCTCGGTGGGCAAGGCTATGTCTTGCGGTGCTTTTGTGTTCCAAACCTTGCGAATTTCCCACAAATGAGGAGACGTGTTTTCTTTTACGATTTCTTTTTCCAATTCGGGCAGAAAACCAGCTTTTATTTCTTCGGGCAGGTCAGCAAATATTTCTCCGTTTTGAGGAACGCCTTTTTTAACAGCATCGTAAATGTAGGTATCTCCACTCTGGTATAATGCCTGCCATAATTCGCTGTCGGCAGTAAATCCTTGTTTGTAGTTGCGTTCGGTTTCATCAAACAAAAATGGGATAATGGTATTTTTACCAATGTAATCGGTAATGTCTTCTTTGGTGTAATAAGCCCCCATTGCAGCACGGTCGTTAATATATTTTTCAAAAATGTAGCCAATTACATCGGGGTTAATATCTCTGCCTGTTGCTTCTATGCTGTTGTCGAGGTGCCAGTTCCATTGGTCGAAAAAATTGAAAAGAGCGTTAAATGCATCGTCACTAATATTGATTTCTTCAAATTGTTTTTCGAGTTCATGCACATCAAACAAGCCACCGTTTAAGTAGGGTATTTTTCCTAAATCAATGGGGTGTTCGTGTCGGTGCTTTTCAGGTTTACCTAATCCATCGTGAAAAAGTTCCAACAGAAAACTTCGATAAAAGCTGTAAAAATTATCTTTCCCTGCATGGAGTTTTGATTCTTGTAGTTTGTTACCCAAATAATGAACATCCTGATTTAGAAAACCTTTTTTCTGAATAAAATAGCAGAACATCAAGCGGTTGAGCATCAGCGAAGCATACCATTGTTTATTGGTGTTTTCCTTATTGGCAATATGGTCGTCAATACCATTTATGAAGTCAAGAAAAACAGTATGTTGTTTTTTAAACTCGGTATAAAACTTCTTAGTAACGTTTTCGGTATTTTTTGCGAAGTTTTCCGAAATCCGTTGCTTTACATCAACTATTGTTATTTGTTCTTCTTCGTCGAGGGTAAACAATAAATTTTTTAGTCGTTGAAAAAGTATTTCAGTATCCTGATGGCTGTACCACGATATTTCCCGTACTTGCTTTGGTTTATTTTCTTCTTTAATGGCAATTTGCCAAATCTGATGACTTTGTATTTGGTCGGAGTATATGATGAGATGCTCAAAATAATGTTTGGCAACCTTAGCTTCAATCTGTTTGCGAATATTGCTCAAGGGTATTTTGCCGTTTGGCATTGCAGGGCAATGAAGAATTACAAAGCCTTTTTTCTCCACAATGCCTTTTAGTATAAAAGCATCTTCATTAACAGCAATAGGTAAATTATTGTCGAAGTTATCCCAACCTAATTCATTAAACAGGTTCTTAAAATCATACGATTTGATGTATTCTGAAAATCTATTCTTTTTCATACTATTTAATTCTTAAACCCATTGAACAAATTATTTGAGGGTCTTTTGTAACTGATTCATCCTCACTTATCAAACTTAACTTGCCATCTTCACGAAGCGAAACCACCAAATTAGCCAAATCTTCATCGTTAATTCCGGTTTTCAATTGTCGGTTAATTGTTTCCCGGGCATATTCCCGTAATGTATGGTCATAAA
>JAQVZQ010000050.1 GCA_028708095.1 Dysgonamonadaceae bacterium | reverse complement strand
CACTACAGGCGTGGGTTTCTCCCAAGAAAGTCTGTTTAGACGACCAGCCAGATCAATTAGCTTAAACGTAACTTTCCGTTTTGGTGATTTAAAATCGTCAATTAAGAAAGTTCAACGCGGCATTAGCAATGAGGACCTAAAGTCTGATGGTGGCACTGAAATGCAAGGTGGACAAGAAGTGGGCGGTGGAGGTTTATAATTAGATGGAATTATTATTTACCCAATAGTGCTTCTATTGTTCGTAAAAAAATGTTATTTTTGTTCTTGTTGACAAGTTACTTTAATTAAAATCTATCTAATATGCAAAAGAATAATATTGGCGCAATGTCAAGAAGACGTTTTTTAGCAGTATCCGGAGCCATTGCAGGCACATCAATTATCGATCATCAATCAAAAGTTTATCCAGCAGTTTTCCACATTTCAAAAACTGATCAAGTAAAACAAAAAATTGCGTTAGTAGGTACTGGAGTAAGGGGAGTTTCAACTTGGGGAAGAAATGTCGTAAGAGATTATTCAGACTATGTTGATTTTGTAGGATTGTGTGACAACAACCCAGGAAGACTTGAATTTGGGAAAAATTTCATTGGAGCATCGTGTTCAACGTATTCAGACTTTGATAAAATGATGAAGGAAACTAAGCCTGACTCATTGATAGTTACTACTGTTGATGATACTCACGACTACTTTATTAAACGCGGAATGGAATTGGGTGCAAATATTATTTGCGAAAAACCTATGGCAATTGATGAAAAGAAAATTCAAACAATCATAGATGCCGAAAAAAGGACTGGAAAAGATTGTAGGGTTACTTTTAATTATCGTTACTCACCACATCGCGCAAAAATGTGGAAAATACTTCGTTCAGGGGAGATTGGAGATTTAACTTCGATAGACTTTCATTGGTATTTAGATACTTCGCACGGTGCTTCTTATTTTAGAAGATGGCATAGACTTGTTGAGAGAGGTGGATCGCTTTGGGTACATAAAGCGAGTCATCATTTTGATTTGTTGAACTGGTGGATTGAAAGTGATCCGGAAAGTGTTTATGCATTAGGAGATCTGGAGTTTTACGGTAAAAATGGTCCGTTTAGAGCAGAAAACTGTCGTAATTGTCCACATACAAAACAATGCGATTTTTATTGGGATATTATGAAAAGTAGCTACAATAAAAGATTGTATGTAGATAACGAAAAATATGATGGTTATTTACGTGATGGTTGTGTTTTCAGAAACGATGTCAATATTTATGACAAAATGGCTGCAACTATTAAATATATGAATGGCGTTCAGGTTTCATATTCCCTAACAGCTTATTCTCCTTATGAAGGATATCGCATTGCATTTAATGGAACAAAAGGAAGGATGGATGCCTGGATTCAGGAATCTAATCCAACTACTGATAGACGCTACGATGAAATAGTTATAGCCAAAAACTTTGGTAAACGAGAATATATTCAGTTTCCTCAGTCCGGGGGACACGGTGGGGGTGATAAAATATTAAAAGATCAAATTTTCATTTTAAATACACCAGACCCATATAAACAAGCAGCAGGTGTGAGAGATGGGTCGTTTGCATGCTTGGTTGGAATTGCTGCCAGAGAGAGTATTAAGTCAAAAATGCCTGTTATGATAAAAGACCTGACTACTCTAATTCCACAAACTCAGAAAGAATATAAGAGGGTATAGAGTTTATTCTTTATTTTTAATTCATCATGCGAATAGATATTATTACTGTTTTACCCGAAATGATCGATGGTGCATTAAATTGTTCCATTCTTAAACGTGCACAGGATAAAGGTCTTGTAGAGTTTGAATTGCACAATCTTCGAGATTATGGCATTGGGAAACATCGACGTGTTGATGATTACCCTTTTGGTGGCGAGGCTGGTATGGTGATGCAAATAGAGCCCATTGATAATGCTATCTCATATTTGAAATCTCAGCGGAATTACGATGAAGTTATATTCACCTCTCCTGATGGTGAGAAATTCACACAGAGCACAGCCAATGAGCTGTCTCTCAAGCAAAACATTATCATACTCTGTGGACATTATAAAGGCATAGATTTTCGCATTCGCGAGCATTTAATTACCCGTGAGATATCTATTGGTGACTTTGTTCTTACAGGTGGGGAGTTAGCTGCAGCCATGATTGCCGATGCAGTGGTTCGAGTTATTCCAGGAGTGATTGGTGACGAACAATCAGCATTGTCCGATTCTTTTCAAGACGGCTTGCTTGCTCCTCCAGTTTATACACGTCCTGCTGAGTATAAAGGTTGGAAAGTACCTGATGTTCTTTTGTCGGGTCACGAACGCAATATAAATGATTGGCGAATAGAACAAGCAATTCATCGCACAAAGAAGCTTCGCCCTGATTTATTGGAAGATATCTAACTCTTTTCTGATTTTTATTATTTATTACTCCGTTGGTGTAAGTCTAAGCTGGAAAGTGAGTTTAATCTGTTGCAAAATATTTTCGAGACGACGGAAACGATTTTCAACTGTTGATCTTCATTTCCGTCATCTAAAAAATATTTTTGAAAATCTTCATTGTTGCCAAAACTTGTGAAAGCAAGGATGAAAATGAGAATAATATGGGTTTTTTCCGCTTTGAAAAACGGGAAGTAGATTAAAACTTCGCCAAGTAGTGATGTGGCATTAATTTTTTTTGTCATATACTCAGATACAGCTGATAAAGTAATCCATCATTTGTAGAGAAATCAGAGACACCAATTTTACTGACCAAGAGCATACACTTTAATCCCGTTTAAATCTACTTTCATCTTTAATTTGTCGTTAGACCTTGAAATTATAATCTCTCTATTTTTATCATCTAATTCTGGACTATATAACTTTAAATCAGAGAAGTTAATTTTTCTTGCATCTATTTCAAATTCGATTAAGTTATTCTGGATCAAAGATTCAATATTATTCAAGACAGGTGCTTGTCCAATATCCTTTGCAGTTGGATGAGGTATGGCTTTTAACTTGGAATTCATAAAGTGAATTACAGGTTTGTTCCCATATTTGCGAAATCTTACTTTCCATCCTTCTTCTCCAGCCGTTTGTTGTATGGTAGGAATAAGGTTGCCGTTTTTAATTAGTGTAGAAAAAGAATCTTTGTTTTTGGTTATTGAATCAATAATCAAAAGATTTTTATATCTTTTTTTCAATAGTTGTTCTGACAATGGCATCTTTCTCTTAAATCCTTTCTCATCATGAGTTCCAAATGGGAAAGAAACCCACATGATGCCTCCTTTCGATAAATAGTTTTGAATTGCATTAAATTGCGCATCTGAAACACATCCCACACCATCAAGCAATAAAGGAGTTTTGTCTAATAATAATTGATTTGCATCTTCAAGTTCTTTGTATCTTACAATTCTATATCCAATATTATTTTCAACAAAGTTTTTTGACCATATTTTCGTTTTATCCCAATGCTCTAATCCTTCGGAATCGCGCCAGCCATTTATTCTGCAATAATAATTGTAAGCTAACCTAACTTCAACAAATTCTTCTGAATCATAATGATTTAAATCGCTATATTTTACTTCCCAATTATTGCAGGGATGAATCATTTCCGCCGTTTCAATAGCATCAATAGGGTCTTCCTCATACACTCTATCTTTAATAGTACTTGCCCAATTTGCTACTCCCCAAAAACGAGCCAAACTCCAACCGAGATAACCTCCGTCACGATAAATTGTATAACTTAAAGCAATAGCAGGTGAGTTTCCCCTTTTTTTAGCTATGTCTTTTTGCTGAAGTGCTTCAACATCCATTTTAGTCCAATTCACAGAATGAATGCTTATTCCAACATTCTCAAGCATGTAAAAATCCACTATGTCAGCAATTCGTTCGAGATTAAGAGATATGGAATTAAGAACTATTGGTCCAGTGCTTGAACAACAGGTGAAGAGCGGCTTACTCCCAACAATTTGCTTTACCATTGCTACATGATCTGCAACTACATCATCTTTCATTTTAATCCAATTTCTAAAAATTGGGCTTTCGTAGTCTCCCCAATATAGCATGGGTTTAGACATATCTCCCCAAAAACTTTTATCGGATGCTGGAGGTATTTCTTGTCCGTAATCTTTTTTGAATCTTTCTTTACAGAACTTGCAACCGCAAGCTCTCAATCCTACATAATCACACATATCGTCAATTTGATAACCATCAAAATCAACCTCTTTAATCAAACGCTCCAAATATTTACGATGCATATCCAAAAAACCTGGATTATTGTGACAAAAAGCTTCGAATTGATATTGTAAAGCATAACCCCTTTCTCCATTAAAAAGATCTACCTCACAAATATCTTGAAATCTATGCCCTTCATACTGGGCGTGTTTTGCAGCTATAGGGTCATGAAACAATAATACATGATGCCTCTGTCTACGATGAAGTTTTTCAAACTCCTCTTTGTTTTTGGGGCGTTCTACGTTGTTACATGAGTAGTGATCGAGGTATTTTATATTGTGTTTATGCAATTCTTCTTTCACAAAAGCGAAGTATTCATTCATTTGACCAAAGTAGTTGGAGAAATCGAAACGCGCATGAAAACCAAAATTGATGGCTGTATCAATGTTTGCTTTAGCAAAATCCTCTGCTCTTCTTTTTACTTTATCTTTAATCATTTTCTGAGACCATAGAAGGTCTTCAATCGTTGTCCACCAACTGGCAGCTCTTCTGGGAGCAAATGGAATATCAGGAGCTTTTGCTAAAAAAACTTCACGTTCATAATAATGCTCATTATTTATAATGGGATACTTAATTATTGATGGATGTAATTTATCCTCTAAGCTTATTCCAGTTGCAATAATGGTGGACTTTTTTATAAAATCTCGGCGATTGATATTTTTCTTCATATTGAAATGTTGTTATAAAAAAAAGAGTTTTGAAATCCTATCTTGCATTCTATATTATATGCGGTATATGAATACTTATGGATAAAAGCACGCAAATAAGAAATTCAAAATTAACAATAAATACCTTATTTTTTGCGAAAGACTTTGCTCAAATTCCGTAAATAAATTTAAAACATTTCATGCTTGGTCGTAAAAAAACATCTAATGTATCTAAATCTACTAAATGAATTATAAAACATAATGGTTATCCACAAAGATGAAAGAGGCACTCTTGTAGCTAAGATGCAATTAGTCGCATCTTAGCTCTATGTGATATACTAAGCTTTAGTAAAATTAAGCCATTTGCTGTTTTCCTGATAGTCTTCAACAAGTAAGCTCTTGTTTTGATAAGAGAATCCTGCCATTAGCTTTGTGATTTCTTGTTTTAATACATCTAAGCTGCTATTTATTAAATCTTTTCGAAAACCTTTTTGTGCTAAAGCTAATACATAATTCATAGAAATGGTGTAACCTAAAGCTCTACCCATTTTTACAAGTTTGCGTTGCGACATGTGCATATCGAGGTTGAAATCCATTAATTCTTTTACATAATCAATAGCATGATTCGTCAAACTGTAACTTTTCAAGAATTGGAATAAATTATTTTCTTTCGCACGTTTCATCAATTTTATTAATCCCTCAGTAACTTGCGCATAAAGAATATCGTTTGAGCCTTCAAATATTTGGAACGGGCGGCTATCTACCATTCCACGTCCTGCAATATGCTTTATTTTATATGCTTCAGCGCCTACAAGTTGCACCACCGACTGAGCTGACTCTTGCATTAAGTCTGTAATTATACTTTTTATTGCATTCGCTTCCAAACCATGTGGAGACATGTCAGCATCCAGATTCGCGCTTTCGCTACTGTTGACGCACATAGCTGAGCATATGGTGAATGATGCTTGCAGTTTTGACAACCGATGTTGTACCTGATCATAATTGAATAGACTTTTGCCACCAACAAAACGTTGCTTACAATGAGCAATAGCTTCATCTAACATTCGTTGAATAAATCCCATTCCCATTCCAGGAAACTGCATTCGGCTGCGGTGCAATAAATCTAGCATCATTTTTATACCAGATGATTGTGGCTGCAATCTGTTTTGGATAGGTACTTTAACATCAATATGGTTCTTACCAT
This sequence comes from Dysgonamonadaceae bacterium, assembly GCA_028708095.1. GTDB lineage: Bacteria > Bacteroidota > Bacteroidia > Bacteroidales > Dysgonomonadaceae > UBA2632. The sequence goes on along the minus strand of JAQVZQ010000050.1, from coordinate 8,561 downwards.
ATGGTATGGCATATAAACCTATGTTATCATAAAGCTCTTCAACTATTATTTGTTGTTCTGGTTCATTTACATCTGCCACGAAAAAATCGATGTCGCGTTCTAAGTTTCCAGACTCGTCTTTGTGCCGAGCCGCTAATAGCCAATACTCAGCCCAACCTGTTAGTCCTGCCCAATGTTTTGTTCCTTTCAAGTGGTAGTGGTTGTCCTCCTTAATGTAGGAAGTTTGCATATTTAGCGCATCGCTACCAAAACTGGGTTCGGTAATCATCAATCCGCCCATTGTTTTTTCTTCCAAGAACCTTTTGAAAACTTTAGCTTTTAGTTCTTCTTGTCCATACTTTCCGACAGGTTGTAAAAACAGTGCATAGTTAATACCAAACATCAATGAAAGAGAAAGCGATTCGTAAGAGGCTGTTGACAGCAGTCCTAAGTTTTCTTTAACTATCCCGCCACGTCCACCATATTCTTTTGGAATAGCAATAGACAGGGGGTTAATCGACATTATTTCACGAAGTACAAAGGAGGGCCAGCCACGTCTTAAAGCGAGTTGATCAATATTGGCACGATCATGGAAAACCAATTTCAATTTGGCTCTTAAATCGTTTAATAGCTCCTCAAAGGGTTTGTTTTTGTAATCATTAGGAGCCGAATCTATTTTGGAGTATGATGAGGACATATTTAAGTTCTGTTTAAATCAATAAGTGTTTTGTTTTGTAACCAATAGTAATTATTTGAACACTTAATTTAGCGTTATGTTTCTAATACTATCCACTTATTATTTCTTCCCTAACTATGTCTGCTTTGTTAGAGTGCTTTTGCTACATTTCAACGCTACTCAATTCGAGCATAAATGTTGCGGAAATAAAATAGCTATTCGTCTATAAGCCAACTCAGGTAATATACTGATGCGATCAGTGATTGTTAGAATCTCAATGCAGCATTTAATCTTGTTTCTTTGTTAGGTAAGTTTTTTTGTTCTACCATAAAAACTTTACCACCTTTCAAGAAAGTTTTACGTGCAGCTAAGTCAAGCAAACAAATATCCATATCCTTTTTGATTTCATGGATTTCAACTTTTGCTTGTTTGGGTTTATAAATACCCCAAGCATGCTTGCCTTTAGCAACAAACAATGTGCTAATTCGTCCTGCATCAGCAGCAATAATTGTTTCCTCTAAACCAGAAACTTGTGGAATGTTGCCATCTATCAATGCTTCTTTCTTATCTGTCCTTGTCTCATTAAAATAAGGTTGCAGTATTTCTTTTGCCTGCTCATGTATAACTTTAGGAGTTTCTTTTTCAAAATTACCTGATAAAAATTCAGGGTATATGTTTTTGTAAGACGAGTAGTCTTTAAAGTGACCGAAAGTCGATTCAACGGACGCTATCACAAGAGGATCTCCATCGAGTCCAATAACATTGGTCAAGGCCCTGTTGATATCTTCCAAATAAAGTCTCCATTCTTTATCTTCAATGTCAGTTTCACCTTTTCCATACGAATATGCTTCTCCATCTCTTCCTCTACTACCAACACTGCGGATGTTAACATTCTGCGATTCTGTATCCTTACCTAATAAATCTTTAAAAGAAGAAGGGAAGTCATCTCCGGTATCTATTTCAGTAATCTCTTGTTGTGTAGCCTCAAAAAGTCTGTTCTTGTTCTGACTAAGTGTGAAGATATAGAACGAATCTTTTTTATTGAAAAACGGGAGCAAGGGTAAAATATGAAATATATGAGATACGATTGAAAATTCTTCAACTTCGATGGGCAAAGTGTAATATTCAAAACTCGATTTACATCTAAAAATGGTCAGTGATTCACTTAAGTTTCGGAAGAGTGTTGAATCCTCTAACATTCCATTAATTGGCTTTAAAAAATCCTCTATTTCACGTGGTTTCAAACCCATTGCTTCGAGTTGCTTCTCTGTCTCTTGTACATGATTTTTTAATCTCATCATGCTTTGGTTTCTATTGTCGCCTCCTACTTGAGTTGGGATGTAAATTGAAACTGCGTAATCACTGTGTGTTTCCGAAAGTTCTTGAAATTTCGTTCTGTTGAATGTTGTCATAATTTATGAAGTTGTTTTTTTCTCACTCTTCAAACACACCTTTTTTTTTGATTAATCAAAGTTGATGTGCTTTTAGAACGTGAAAGTTCTATGGCATTATTACCTTTATTTTTAGCTGTGATGCAAAAGTAGAAAGGAAATGAGTTTTCCTTTTCGCTCCTCCTTTGCAATTCGGAGATATTGGCGCAAGTCTTATGGTTGGCCAGTCGGATGACTTCAGTACATATACTAATATCATTATAACCAATGTCAACGTACTATTGTTTCAAACCTTCTAATGTGTAAATAATTGCTTCTTTTTTGATTAACGTCAACTGTTTTAAATCTTTACATCAGTTATAGCATATAATACATTCACGCTATCGTTTCATAATATACACAAAATAAACGACAAAAGCAAGCATAGAGTCAGATTCGCACTGCTTTTTTGCATAAAGATCTGATGTAATGATTGATCCGACTTATTGATTTGCACAACAAAGACATCAAGTATAATATGCACATGAGCAGAATGGCTTGTCGGCTTTTTATTCTTTTTTTTAAACAAACTTCCTTACATTTGTAACTTAAATAAAATCAAGACAGATCACCGCATAAATAAACATTAGTATGAAAAGAGATACACGTATTTTTGATATTATTGAAAAAGAAAAACAGCGCCAATTAAAAGGTGTTGAGTTAATCGCATCAGAAAACTTTGTAAGCGAACAAGTAATGGAAGCAATGGGTTCCGTGCTTACCAATAAATATGCTGAGGGTTATCCAGGCAGACGCTATTATGGAGGGTGTGAATTTGTGGACATGAGTGAACAGCTTGCCATCGACCGATTGAAACAATTGTTTAATGCAGAATGGGCAAACGTACAACCACATTCAGGAGCACAAGCAAATGCAGCAGTGTTTTTGGCTTGTTTAAAAGCAGGTGATAAGATATTAGGACTCAATCTTTCTCATGGTGGACACTTAACACATGGTTCGCCCGTCAATTTCTCAGGATTAATGTATAATGTGCTTGAATACAATGTACGTGAAGACAATGAGCTCATAGATTATGACCAGTTAGAAACTGTGGCTCGTGCCGAGCGGCCTAAAATGATTATTGGAGGAGCATCAGCTTACTCACGAGAATGGGATTATGCAAGAATTAGAAAAGTAGCTGACGAGATAGGAGCAATATTTATGATGGATATGGCACATCCTGCGGGATTAATTGCTGCTGGTTTGTTAGACAATCCTTTGAAATATGCCCACGTTGTTACATCAACAACTCACAAGACATTGCGTGGTCCACGTGGTGGTGTTATTCTAATGGGTAAAGACTTCGAAAATCCTTGGGGAGTGAAAACACCGAAAGGTGAAGTGAAGATGATGTCTGCCATGTTAGACTCGGGTGTCTTTCCTGGTATGCAGGGTGGTCCATTAGAGCATGTGATTGCATCTAAAGCAGTTGCTTTTAGTGAAGCTTTGGATGATTCGTTTAAAACATACCAAATGCAAGTGCAAAAGAATGCTGCAGTTATGGCAGAAGCTTTCATGAACAAAGGCTACAAGGTAGTTTCAGACGGAACTGATAATCACTCACTATTGGTTGACTTAAGAACTAAGTTCCCAAAACTAACAGGTAAGATGGCTGAGAATCGTTTGGGAGATGCGGATATAACTACCAATAAAAACATGGTTCCTTTCGATACCCGCAGTCCTTTCCAAGCATCGGGTGTGCGTTTTGGAACTCCAGCTCTTACCACACGTGGTGCGAAAGAAGATCTTATGCAAGAGATTGTTGAAATGATTGATAGTGTTCTCTCAGATTTTGACAACGATAAAAACATTAAAGCTGTTAAACAAAAAGTTAACAGTGTTATGTGTGAATTCCCACTGTTCGCATGGTAACTGTGAGAAACGACTAAACCTTCTCAAACTTGAACATATTACAAACTGATATCAAATTTGTTCCCGGTGTTGGACCAAAGCGGGCATCTGTTCTCAATACAGAGATAGATATCTTCACCTTGGAGGATTTGTTACGCTATTATCCTTATCGCTATGTAGACCGAAGCAGGTTGTACTATGTTCATGAAATTGAGGGATCAATGCCTTATGTGCAGCTGAAAGGTAGAATTACCGCGTTTGAAACCATTGGGGAAGGACGTAAACAACGCTTAGTTGCTCACTTCACAGATGGAACAGGGTTTGTAGATTTGGTCTGGTTTCAAGGAATTAGATTTATAGAAAGTAAATATAAGCGCAATACCGAATACATTGTTTTTGGAAAACCTTCTCAGTTTGGGAGCAAATACAACATAGCCCATCCTGATATTGAAGTGTGTGAAACTGCAGATTACCGACCAGAGGGTTTGTTTGCATACTACAATACTACAGAGAAAATGAAGCGGAGTTATCTGAACTCTAAAACACTCAACAAAATGATGGAAGGTGCTTTCGGCATGTTGAAAGAAAAACTTCCTGAGTCTCTTTCTCCCAATGTGGTAGAGTCAGTAAAGTTATTGCCACTTCATGATGCATTAGAGAACATACATTTTCCAAAGAATCCAATCTTATTGCGCGATGCAGAATTCAGATTGAAGTTTGAAGAGTTGTTCTTTATTCAACTCAACATACTTCGCTATTCAGCAAATAGAAAAGAAAAACTTAACGGTTTTATATTTAAAAGAGTAGGGGTTTATTTGCATACTTTCTATAAGAAGCATCTGCCATTTGAGCTTACCAACGCTCAAAAAAGAGTGATTAAAGAAATCAGAGCTGACACTGTCTCTGGCAAACAAATGAATAGGTTGTTGCAAGGAGACGTGGGTAGTGGTAAAACATTAGTTGCACTTATGCTCATGTTGATAGCACTGGATAATGGTTTCCAATCGTGCCTAATGGCGCCAACAGAAATCCTTGCCAGTCAACACTTCATTACTTTCAAAGAAACGTTGGCTGATATGGATATCAAAGTTGCTTTACTTACTGGATCTACCAGAAAGAAAGCACGAGAGAAACTTCATGCCGAGCTTTTATCAGGAGAAATCAATATTCTTATTGGTACACACGCTTTGATTGAGGATACAGTCAATTTTAACAATCTTGGTTTCGTTGTTATCGATGAACAACATCGTTTTGGGGTTGCGCAACGGGCGAAGATGTGGTCAAAGAACGACCGCCCTCCTCATATGTTAGTGATGACTGCAACTCCCATTCCTCGCACATTAGCCATGACCGTTTATGGTGATTTGGATGTGTCGGTGATTGATGAATTGCCTCCTGGTCGCAAACCTGTACAAACAGGACACCGATATGAGCAAAAGCGAGGAGCGTTGTACCAGTTTTTGCGCAATGAAATAAAAAAAGGGCGACAAGCTTATATCGTTTATCCCTTGATTGAAGAGAGTGAAAAAATAGACTTGCAAAACTTGGAAGATGGATATATACACATCACGGAACTATTTCCTGAATTTAAAGTTAGCAAGATGCACGGACGTATGAAACCTGCTGAAAAGGAAGAAGAGATGCGAAAGTTTGTTGCCAATGAATCACATATTATGGTATCGACCACCGTTATTGAAGTGGGGGTGAATGTTCCCAATGCTTCGCTCATGATAATTGAAAGTGCCCAACGTTTCGGTTTGTCCCAATTGCATCAACTGCGTGGCAGGGTAGGGCGTGGTGCCGATCAATCGTATTGTGTGTTGGTGACTCCTTACGAATTGTCATCTGATACCCGCAAGCGCATGGAAATAATGACAGAAAGCAATGACGGATTTGTTATTGCTGAAGCCGACCTCAAGTTGCGAGGTCCTGGCGATTTGGAAGGAACACAACAAAGCGGTATCCCTTTCAATTTAAGAATTGCAGATTTGGTGCGTGATAGCAACATTCTTTATCATGCTCGTGAAGTTGCTGAAGAAATTATAGAGAAAGACCCTACTTTGAAGCTGCCACAACATGAGGTGCTGAAAAGGCAGTTGAAAAAACTGTCAGGCAATCGATATGATTGGGGACGCATTAGTTAAATAAATGGATAATTGACACTTCGACTCCGCTCAGTGCAAGAGATTGACAGTTGATAAAACAAAAGTGAAAAGTGGTAAGTAATAAGGGGGGCAATAATTGACAATGGACCAAGTGACAGTTGACAACGGTCTTTCAAATATTGCAAAGGTGATTGAAATATATGATGGTGAACTAGCAGCGAAATAGGGCAAAGCCTCCGCTCGCGCCGATTTACAATCGGTGTGTTGCGTATGCAAAAAAGAATATCGCTAAAGTGCGAACGATATGAAAATTGAAAATGACAGCGGTCTTTCAAATATCACTAATGTCATTGAAATATGCGATGATTAACTAGCAACGAAAAAGGGCAAAAGGCCTTAAAGACAATAGAACTGAATATCGCCCAGTGGATAGATTGAGAGGTGCACCTAAGCTCTGAAGAGCGCAAGATTTTTGATTGTAAACCTTAGCTAATGGACAATGCAGACAATGTAACCGGAGCTTCCAGCTTCGAGGATATTTTTTCAAAAACCTTATTTGTATTTGTTTTTCAACCTTAGTAACAGCCAATTGCTACCACAACCTCAACCTTATTAAGATTTAATATACATGTATGGAAATCATGCCAATCAATTCATCCTTCAATCATGGTTCTGACATTATTTATTGTAGGGATTGAATTGTGTGTCAGATCTCATTTGCGTTACAAACGTTCACCCTGTGGAATAAAATCGATGATTTTAATGCAAAGCATTATTCCATAGGGTAAACCATGTGCTCCTAGTTGCTAACGAAAAGCAGTGGTGCAAACGAGGAGCAGTACAAATGACGGAGCAGGAGCTCCCTCTTTCCCAGGACACTGGCACACTTAATTATTTTGATTGTAACTTGACAATGAAATATCCTGTACTCAATTATTCTGATTGTAACATGACAATGAAAAATCCTGAACTCAGTTATTCTGATTGTAAACTTACAATTTGATTTTTGAAATCAAAAGTTGACAATATGTAAGCAAAATTGTCATCTTTGGGCAATATTTTGACATTATGCTACTTTGCAACATAAAGACTGCATTACCTCAAAAAATGAAAACAGTTAACAAAACGCATAACTTAATCAATGACTGTTAATAAACAGTTGACAATGCGATCAATTTGTCTCTATATGTGAAATTGTAAGTTGACAATGAAATATCCTGAACTCAATTATTCTTATTGTAACATGACAATTTGAATGTTGGGAGTGTCATAAATTAGATTGTAAGATTACAATTCAATTGTCGGAGATGTTGGAAATAGAATTGCAACATTGTAATTCAAACTTAATCCTTGCCAACAGTCACATATGCAGCCAATTATCATTTTACTGTTATTGAAGTTATTTTTTAAAGTGTGTGATTTAAAATTTTGTGGTGATCAAGTAAAATAATAATAGTGCGAAAAGAAGAGAAAGATGATTTGTTAATCAATCTATTGAACTACACAAACGCCAACAACAAACAGTATAAATTAACTATGTGCTTAATTTATGTAAAGTGAATGCATTCATTTCAATCTAATATTTAATTTGCACGAGAGAGGACTCTCGCGATAGTTGCGTCGCCCTGCCTTTCTATCGCCCCAGCCCCCCAAAGGGGGAGTTGGAGAAGTGCAAAATCAATCATATCTGCTATTACATACATCTTTAATTGACAATGTAATCGGAGCTTCTAGGTTCGATTTCATTTTTTAAAAACCTTATTTGTTTTTAAGTCTTAGCAACTTGGAATGCATTGAACCCATTTAGGGTTCTGCTGGGTTCTCTGATATATCTCCATGGGTTAGCACCCATGGCTATTCACGTTTAACCACTTTGTGGTTGGGGTTTATTCAATTGACACTTCGACTTCGCTCAGTGCAAGAAATTGAAAATGATTATATTGCAAATATTGTATAGATGATTGTGGTGTGATGAAATGGTGAACTAGTAGGGGCGCTACCTGTGTGTGCGCCTTTTTCAATAATAAAGATTCATCTGTAGTGGCGGACCTTTGTGTCCGCCATATTCGTGTTACAAACGTTCACCCTGTGGAATAAAATCGATGATTTTAATGCAAAGCATTATACCATAGGGTAAACTATGAACGTTGCCGCAAGATTACGTCCCGTGGTATCATCTACTCTTATCGAACCACGAGAGAAGACTATCGCAGTAGCCGTGGTCAAAGGAAATAGCTCTGCTGAGTATACTTTATTCTAGTGAAATACTATGTTGCTGTTCATTAATCAATTTGTCTTTTTTACAAACTTAATGATACCCTTCTTAATGTTAGGATACCCTTTTTTAGTTATCTTTTATCTGTAGACCAAAAGCATAAACCCTTCTTTTATGTTTAAATACATCGTAGAATGATGTTAGAATTTCAAGTTATTAAAATATAATGTAATAATTCTAACGTTAGAATTTCAATTCTTAAACATTAAAAGGTCAAATACTAACCCTATAATTGAAACGTTATA
>JAQVZQ010000360.1 GCA_028708095.1 Dysgonamonadaceae bacterium | reverse complement strand
TCAGACTTCCGCCTGGCTTTACCATTTTTTCAAACTTCTCTAACGAAGGTTGATTCAGTATTATGGCAACATCGTAACTGTTGAGGACAGGTGAACTAATGCGTTCATCACTTAAAATTACAGTTACATTGGCGGTGCCTCCTCTTTGTTCAGGTCCATAAGCGGGAAACCATGAAACTTCTTTTTCTTCCATAATCCCTGAATATGCCAAAATCTTACCCATAGATAATACTCCTTGACCGCCAAAACCTGCAATCACAATTTCTTGTATCATGTCTTTTATTTTTTCGTGCTTTTAAATATTTTTTATATCACCCATCGGATACATAGGAAACATGTTTTCCACCATCCAATCATTAGATTGTGCTGGATTCATTTTCCAACCTGAACTGCATGTTGACACCACTTCTACAATTGAAGTGCCTTTGCCAGCCATAGCATTTTCAAATGCTTTTCTAATCATTCGCTTTGTTCTTTTAACAGCAGCCGCAGTGTGTACACTTTGGCGTGTTGCCAAACAAACTCCATCTAACAATGATACTAAATCTAATATTTTTAGTGGGTTTCCCATTGTTTCAGTATTACGTCCTTCGGGACTCGTAGCAGTTTTCATCATTGGTAATGTAGTGGGTGCCATTTGACCGCCTGTCATACCATAAATGCCATTATTAATGAAAATAATAGCAATATTTTCTCCTCGGTTTGCTGCGTGTATGGTTTCAGCAGTTCCTATGGCGGCAAGGTCTCCGTCACCTTGATAGGTAAACACCATTTTGTCGGGCAACAAACGTTTTGTGGCAGTAGCCAACGCTGGAGCACGCCCGTGAGCGGCTTCTTGCCAATCTATGTCAATATAATTATATGCAAAGACTGCACATCCAACGGGCGCAATGCCTATTGTTATCTCTTGTATGCCCATATCTTTGATGACTTCTGCTATTAGTTTGTGAACCACACCATGTGAACAACCAGGGCAATAGTGCATGTAGTTGTCGTTCATTAATTCGGGTTTAGCATAAACCAAGTTTTCGGGACTTATCATTGATTCGGTACTCATTTTATTATTTTTTGATACTTGTTGAAAAACCTTTATTTAGAAAATCGATACATAATGTAGAACATTCCCGCAACACCTCCGGTTATCCACGTAGACATCATGTCTTTATCGGTTATAAAATAAACTGCAATTGTAGCAACTACTGATATTATAAACAGAATTAAAATTATTTTTCTTACTTTGGGACTCATTAGAAGTTTACGGTTTTTATATGATGTATTACTTTTGAATAACTTTTTCTTTCAAGACCTCCAACACTTTGTCAGGGGTAGGAACTATTCCACCAAGACGACCATAGTGCTCTACTTTAACTTTGCCATTAACAGCTAAACGTACATCTTCTACCATTTGTCCGGCATTCATCTCTACTGTTAGCATCCCTTTTACTTTATCTGCATAGCTGTTTAATGCTTGGCTTGGAAAGGGCCATAATGTGATTGGACGTAATAGTCCAACTTTAATTCCTTCTTCACGAGCAAGTTCAATAGTTTTGAGGCAAATGCGTGCAGTTGAACCAAATGCAACTAACAGATAGTCGGCATCTTCGCAATTCATTTCTTCAAAACGAACTTCATTTTTTTCTATTTCTGCATATTTGGCTTGAAAGCGGAGATTGTTTTTTTCCATCCTTTCAGCATCCAACTCAAGTGATGTTACGATATTAGGTTTGCGCGAAGCAGGTTTTCCTAAAGTTGCCCAAGGACATTGCTCACGAATCTCTTGTTCGGTGCGACGTGTACGATATTTAGGTAGCGTTACCTTCTCCATCATTTGTCCAATTACACCATCGGAAAGAATAATCGCTGGGTTGCGATATTTAAATGCTAATTCAAAACCGAGAGCAACAAAATCAGCCATTTCTTGAACGGAATTAGGTGCCAAAGTTATTAATTTATAATCACCGTGTCCCCCACCTTTTACAGTCTGGAAATAATCAGATTGAGATGGTTGAATGGTTCCCAGTCCAGGACCTCCACGCATAACATTTACCAGTAAACAAGGTAACTCTGCACCTGCTAAGTAGGATATACCTTCTTGTTTAAGGCTCATTCCAGGGCTTGATGATGAAGTCATAGATGCTTTTCCGCATGCAGCTCCGCCATACACCATATTTATTGCAGCAACTTCACTTTCTGCTTGCAACACAACCATGCCGGTAGTTTTCCATGGGGCTTCTTCCATTAAGGTTTCCAAAATTTCAGATTGAGGAGTAATGGGATAGCCAAAATAACCATCTGTTCCATATCTGATGGCAGCATGAGCAATGGCCTCGTTGCCTTTCATCAAAGTAATTTCTTCTGACATAATACTATTGTATGGTTTTTTATTTTTTAAATTAAATGGAAAGATAAAGAGAGTTTAATCTTCTACTTTTTTGCGATACACCGTTAGCACGCCATCGGGACAGACAAAGCCACAATTAGCACAGCCGATACAATCGTCAGGATTCTTCATATAAACATAGTGGTATCCGCGAATATTTACTTCACGAGGATGCATGCTGAGCACATTGGTAGGACAAGAAACAACGCACAAATCACATCCTTTGCAGCGCTCTACATTTACAACTACATGACCTTTTATTTTTGCCATTATCTGTTTTTGTTTAAATATTTGATTGCAAAATAACGTTTCTTTTTCAAGGAATCAAACTATTTAGTGTTAATAATTCGAGTTGTTAAAATGTGGCTAACGCCTTGCGTGAATTGATTTGGACACATTTTTTAGGGTATTTAATTTCAAAGGGAATTAATCGATTATAAATAGTGAAGTTATAACGTTTTTGTTTATTATTTATTTTAAAAGTCGAATATGAACTTTTGCAGAGTTAAATTTACCAACCAAAAGCTTCCTCGTGCATCCAATTACCTTGAACTCGTAACACTTGCTCTATTACATCTCTTGCTACTCCATACCCACCTTTTCGATGAGATATATACTTTGCGATATCTTTAATTTCGGGAGCTGCATCAGCTGGAGCAACTGGTAATGCTACCTGTTGCATTACTTCATAATCGGGTATATCATCTCCTACATATATCATCTCTTCTGGTTTGTAATCTGTATTTTCTAAAAGATGATTGAAATCTTTCATTTTTAAACTTGATTTCATGTAAATATGTTTTACTCCCAATGCTCCATATCTTACTTTAATAGCCTCTGAGTTTCCACCCGTTATGATGGCTACTCCATATCCACTTCTTATTGCTAAGCTTATGGCATAACCATCGTGAATATTAACTGTTCGCAATGGTTCACCATCACTTGACATTTGGATTGTTTGTGACGAAAGCACTCCGTCAATATCAAATACAAAAGTTTTAATTTTAGTAAGATCAAAATTTATACTACTCATAGTTATTTTTCTTGTTCTTTATTATAATATTTTCATTTCTACGTGAATCTTGCGAAATGGATTAGTGAAATTCCTGAAATCATTACCACAAGAGGGAAAG
>JAQVZQ010000359.1 GCA_028708095.1 Dysgonamonadaceae bacterium | reverse complement strand
TGAACCTAAAAAACTATCTCCTTGGTGGAAAAGAGGGATAGTACTTATTTTGATTATAGAGTTTGCGGTACTTATTTGGGTAACAACTGGGAATCACTACCAAGAATCAAAGCCACCTATACCTGAAAAAGTAGTTGATGAAAGCGGACAAGTTGTTTTTACCAAAACAGACATCGAAACAGGGCAACAAATCTTTCTAAAGAAAGGATTGATGAACAACGGAAGTATATGGGGACACGGAGCCTACATGGGACCCGACTTTTCTGCTCAATACTTACATTATCTTGCACTCAATGTGAGAAATAAAATCTCAAAAGAAGAGTTCAATGCTGATTTTTCTGAACTCCGTTCAGAACAAGAAGGAGCTCTTATTAGCAGAACTGGTGATTATCTGAAAATAAACAGATACGATTACAATACCCATACATTAATCTATACACCAGTTGAAATAACAACATTTGAGGAGCAAATAGATTATTGGGGAGATTATTTCCAGCGGGGAGAGGTTAATCGTGGTCTTTCCAAAACTCTTTTGGTTGACAAACAAGAATTGAGACAACTCACAGCATTCTTTTCGTGGGCAGCTTGGGCATCTGTGGCAACTGGTCCGGGAAGGAATAGTTCGTACACCAACAATTTTCCTTACGAACCCCTAATTGGTAATGGTCCATCAACACCGGCTATACTATGGAGTGCCCTTAGTTTAATAAACCTTTTAGCTGGAATTGGATTGATATTGTTTTTCTTCGGGCGTTACAACTATTTGGGATGGAAACGCAATAGAGATCCAAAACTACCACAACTAATTCCTGGTACAACTACATCATCTCAAAGAGCTTCGCTCAAGATTTTTCTTGTAGCAATTGCATTGCTATTATTCCAAACTTTTGCAGGTGGCACAATGGCACACTACTTTGCCGAACCTGGTGAGTTTTTTGGATTTGACCTCACTACCATTTTCCCATCAAACATATTGCGTACATGGCATTTACAATCAGCTATATTGTGGATAGCAACATCATTTGTGGGTGGAGGTATTTTCATCTCGTCCATACTTTCTAAAAAGCATCCAAAGGGTCAAGTTGGTTTGATAAACTTTCTTTTTATTGCCTTTGCAATAGTTATATTTGGAAGTTTGATAGGACAATACCTTGGTGTGAAAGATTTACTAAAGGCCGCATGGTTTTGGTTTGGAAACCAAGGCTGGGAGTATTTAGAAATTGGTCGTGTTTGGCAAATATTAATGACAGTGGGTTTGTTAATTTGGTTTTTATTGCTTTACAGATCCGTTAAACCAAAAAAGAATGATCCTGACAGAGAGTTGAAAATACTATTTTTAATTGCTGCCTTTGCAATTCCATTTTTTTATATCCCAGCATTCTTTTATGGCTCAGCAACAAACTTTTCAGTTGTTGACACCTGGCGTTTCTGGATTATTCACTTGTGGGTCGAAGGGTTCTTCGAAGTTTTTGCCACAGTGATGGTAGCTATTATGTTTTATAAGATGGGATTGGTAGCAAAACAGACAGCAACTCGTATCATCTATTTAGATGCGGTATTGTTTTTGGGTGCAGGAATCCTTGGTACTGGACACCACTGGTACTGGAATGGACAAACCAATGCATCTATGGCTATTTCCGCATCTTTCTCAGCACTTGAAGTAGTGCCTTTGATATTGCTTACATTGGAAGCATCTGACTTTGGACGCCTCATAAGAACAAGACACGATGAACACGGAAATAAAATTCCATTCCCGCACAGATGGACCTTTAATTTCTTAATTGCTGTGGGAGTTTGGAACTTTATTGGGGCAGGAGTATTCGGATTCTTAATAAACTTACCAGTGATAAGCTATTACCAAACTGGCACAAACTTAACAGCCAATCATGGACATGGAGCAATGATGGGAGTTTTCGGAATGTTGGCTGTAGCCTTCAGTGTCTTCGCATTACGCCAAATATCATATGAAGAACATTGGCGAAGAATAGAAAAATTTATTAAAATGTCATTCTGGGGTCTCAACATTGGTCTAGCTCTGATGATTATATTACAGTTATTCCCAAGTGGAGTGCTTCAGTTAATAGACGTAATACAAAATGGATATTGGCATGCAAGAAGTCTCGAGTTTTCAGGTCAATCACATATTGTTAGTTTAGCGTGGTTGCGTATGCCTGCCGATATAATCTTTATTGTTGTAGGAGTACTGCCATTACTTTGGGCAATTTTTATTACCTATATACACATGTGGAAAACAAAAAGAGGTAAAGTGAGATAATCAAAATAAACTGTTTTTTATTCATGTTTTTCATACAATTAACGCAGAGCTTCGTCTCTGCGTTAATTGTATTTTCATGATGGATGTAAGTAAACCTTTTTTCTAACTGAAAAAATAATTACTTTTGTATAAATAAAAAGATACATGCAGAAAGTAAAAAACAGTATGACCAGTTTTGCAAAGCAAGCTGGTTTAGGATTAGGTGGGTTTTGGGTTTTTAAATATCTATTTGTTATTGGAGCTTCAAAGTACCCTTCATTAAATTTCGTGAGCACCCTCCTTAGCTTCATAACCCCTTTATTGCTACTTTTTTATTTAATCCAATTTAAGAATATTACTGCCGACAACACTTTGAAATATTGGAGAGGTGTAAAATTAGGTGTTCTGCTGTTTTTCTTTGCTTCTATCATCGAAGCTGCCATTGTCATTGTACATATAGTATGGATTGATACATCCTATATTTCATTTATGAATCAACAAACTATAGATCTAGGAAAAGCACTTAACTTTGATGAAACGATGATGGATCAACTAAAAAAGCAAAGTTCATTTTCTCCTTTCGTTTTCGTATTTAGGCAATTGATGAGCAATGTTTTTCTCGGATTCATATTATCATTGATGTTAACCCCCATTGCATCAAGAATAAAATTAGACATTAAGAAACTTGACAAATAAATTTTATTAACTTAGTTAGTATGAATATTTCTGTAGTAATTCCTTTGTACAACGAAGAAGATTCCATCCCTGAACTGAATAGCTGGATTGAAAAAGTGATGGAAGAGAATAACTTTTCATACGAAATAATATACGTGGATGACGGAAGCACCGATAATTCATGGAAGACTATTACTCAACTCAAAGAAAAATCGAACAATGTTAGAGCGATCAAGTTTCAACGAAATTACGGAAAGTCTCCTGCACTACATTGTGCTTTTCAAAAAGTTAAAGGAGATGTTGTTATAACTATGGATGGAGATTTACAGGATAGTCCAGATGAAATTCCAAGCCTATATAAAATGATACATGAAGAAAACTATGACATAGTTTCGGGTTGGAAAAAGAAACGATATGATGGCACTTTCACCAAAAACATTCCTTCAAAAATATACAATGCAACTGCCAGGAGAGTTACAGGCATCAAGCTACACGATATGAATTGCGGCCTCAAAGCATATAAAAAAGAAGTGGAAAACATTGAAATATACAATGACATGCATCGCTATATTCCTGCACTGGCAAAAAATGCTG
>JAQVZQ010000358.1 GCA_028708095.1 Dysgonamonadaceae bacterium | reverse complement strand
GAGGCCCATGTCGCTCCGGGAAGTCCGCATGTCGTGCCTGAGAAACCCCACATCTTCAAGGCCGAGGAAATCGAGGCATTCTTCCGGTGCGTCGACCGCCTTCATGCATTATGCAATACAGATAATCAAGCATTGTCTAAATCACCTGTTCCTGTGAAAGTGCAATTAGGAGAACAAACGACAGGTGGCTTGGGTGCAGGTAACAAACCAGAAGTAGCACGTAAAGCCGCCGAAGAGAGTATTGAGCTGATACAAGATTTGTTGAGTGATGGCACTCGCATGGTTTTTATTACTGCCGGGATGGGTGGAGGAACTGGCACTGGAGCTGCTCCAGTAATTGCTCGGGTGGCAAAAGACATGGATATACTCACCATCGGCATTGTAACAATTCCATTTGTATTCGAAGGTCCTCCTAAAATAGTTCAAGCACTTAAAGGTGTAGAAGAAATTGCCAAGAATGTTGATGCGCTATTAGTGATAAATAACGAACGATTACGTGAAATATATTCTGATTTAACAATAATGAATGCATTTGCAAAAGCTGATGATACATTGGCAACTGCTGCTAAAAGTATTGCTGAAATCATCACCATACACGGACATGTCAATCTTGACTTTGCCGATGTAAACACTACCTTGAAAGAGGGTGGTGTTGCTATTATGAGTCGTGGTGTTGGAAGTGGAGACGATAGAATAGATGAAGCAATAAAGGATGCTTTGCATTCACCACTACTCAATAACAATAATGTGTTTAGTGCTAAAAAAATATTGGTAAATATTTCGTATAGTGAATCAGCACCATTGATGATGGAAGAGATGAATGCGTTTCATAAATTCATGTCAAAGTTTGATACAGAAATAGAGGTTATTTGGGGTGCTGCAGTTGAGGAGGATCTTGAAGAGAATGTGAAAATAACATTGCTTGCCACTGGATTTAATATTAGTAGTGTGCCAGGCATCAATGAAAAACATATAGAAGAATCGAAAGCAGAAGAACTCGAGCGTAAGATAAAAGAAGATGAGTTGAAAGAACAAAATGAACAAGACAAAGAACTGATAAAAAAATATTATGGTAAAGAAGGGTTGCGTAATATTTCAAATGCAAGTTACCAACCTAAAACATTCGTCTTGTCGTTGGAAGAGTTGAACGATGACAAAATTATTGAAGCATTAGAGAAGAACCCTGTTTTTAAACGTACACGTGAGTTCAATCCACGTGAGTTTCACAGCGAATCACACACGCCATCCTCTACTCTTTTTGATATCGATTAATTTACAAACAGATAATAATTACAAGCAATGAACTTATACAAAACGATCGATCAGGAAATAAAATCGGCTATGTTGGCCAAAGATAAAATAAGACTTGAAACACTGCGAAGTGTAAAAACTGCAATAATGGAATCCACAACAGCTAAAGGTGCGTCTCATGAATTGACTGAAGAACAAACGACTGCTATCTTACAACGCATGGTGAAACAACGGAAGGATAGTGCAACTATTTATGAGGAGCAAAATCGTCTTGAATTGGCGGAAAAAGAATTGGCCGAAGTTGAAGTACTACAATCATATCTTCCTGCTCAACTCTCACAAGAAGAGTTAGAAAGAGCAATTGGTGAAATTATTGTAAAAACCAAATCCTCTTCTCTTAGGGATATGGGCAAAGTAATGGGTGCAGCTACTAAATATCTTGCCGGCAAGGCAGAAGGACGTGCTATAGCTGATACTGTGAAGAAGTTGCTTTCATAAGTTTTTGAAAATATTATCGTGATAAGAAAAAGATAAAAGGGAAATGTATTTACTTCTAAACTAATCTCTTTTTAACAAGTTATTCATGAAAAAGATTATCGTTTTATTTATGCTAACCGCTATCATTCAGTATTCATCTTCACAGTATGTATTTAAACCCAATTATGATGAAGATAAAGTACCAGAATATGTTGTATCCAATCCTTTAAAGACTTTTCAAGGAAAGGAGGTGAAAACCATTGAATTATGGGAGAATGAACGTCGTCCTGAACTGCTCGACTTTTTCACCCAGAATGTGTATGGTGAAGTGCCTAGTGAGCTGGCAATAACTTCTATCGAAATTGTGGAGCAAAGTGCTGATGCACTTGAAGGTAAAGCACGGCGAAAGCAAATTGAACTTGCATTTGAAAATAATGGGAAAGAACTTCGCTTTAAAATATTATTGTATCTACCTAAAGGTATTGAGAAAGCTCCTTTATTTCTTGGCTATAACTTTTACGGTAATCATACTACAATAAATGATCCACACATAATTATATCAGATGCATGGTCAAATAATAATGCGTCTTTTGGTATTACAAATAATAAACTAAATGATCAATCGCGTGGATTACGTACAAGTCGATGGTGTATTGAAAAAATAATTGACTCTGGTTTTGGATTAGCAACCATTTACTATGGAGAGGTTGACCCTGATAAAAATGATATGACAGATGGAATTCACTCACTCTTTTATTCAGAAGGACAACAAGCTCCTGCATCAAACGAATGGGGAAGCATTGCAGCTTGGAGTTGGGGATTGAGTCGCGCCATGGATTACTTTGAAAAAGATGCAGACATAGATGCAACAAAAGTGATTGTGTTTGGGCATTCACGTTTGGGCAAAACTTCATTATGGGCAGCCGCAGCTGATCAACGTTTTGCAGCGGCTATCTCAAACAACTCTGGATGTGGTGGTGCAGCTCTTTCAAAACGAAAGTTTGGAGAAACGATCTGGCGCATCAACGATAGTTTTCCACATTGGTTTTGTGACAATTTTAAAAAATACAGTAATAACGAAGAACAGTTACCAGTAGATCAACACGAATTGCTGGCTTTAATCGCACCTCGCCCATTATATGTGGCAAGTGCGGAAGAGGATAAATGGGCGGATCCTCGAGGTGAATTTCTTTCAACATATTATGCTACTCCTGTTTATGAATTATATGGAAAAACAGGCATTAAAAAACCTGATATGCCAAGTGTAAACAATCCCATACAAAATACTGTTGCATATCATATTCGCACAGGAAAGCATAATGTCACGGATTATGATTGGGAACAGTATATTAAATGGGCGAAAGAGCAACTTTTTTGAAGTTAATTCCAGATAGAATGAGGTTAAATTATGATTTAAAACCTCTCATTTTCCAAAAGTGTAAGAATTACCTCCTCTTCATGAGTTAAGCCCGATTTAATCTCATTTTTTTCAATATTATCGAGTTGTTTCAAATACTTCTTTAATGAATCTGTTTCATAAAGATGTAATATCAATGGATGAACGTAATACTTTTTGCATACAGCTCGTGTATTTCCCAACAAGCAGGCAACTTTATCTAATGCCGATACAATTATTTTCTTCCTTTCGGTTTCCGTGTCTGCCATACCTAACTCCAGAACTCCTGACCCGATAAACTCTATCTGTCTTATTTAAAGAATCTAATCGATTTTCATATCGCAAATTAAAAATGTCGTACTTTTGCAAAAAAAACAATGCAAACACAACTTCCATTTTTCCCAG
>JAQVZQ010000357.1 GCA_028708095.1 Dysgonamonadaceae bacterium | reverse complement strand
TTTGACATATTAAGTCGGCTATCATCAGCGATAATTATTCCATCTATGTTTTCTAGTTTAAGCTGTGTACTTTTTTCAAAGCCTCCCTTAGTATCAGTAGTATGTGCAATTCCGACGGTGTCAAAAAAACGAATTTTTTTTGCTTTAACAACATCGGATATTTTTGAGTTATAGGGAAGTTCGATTCTCATCTTATAAGTTAGAGGGAGCAATGAGTTTCCAAAACTTTCAATATTCTTTGATGTAAAAACTGAAATAAAATTTTTGAAAGACTCTGTACTAAATTCTATGATTCTGCAAGATAAGACGTCAGAATCATGTTCTATATCACGAATACATGGATTGTTCTCTACTGCCTTTATTATGGTTGCTTTTTCTTGAGCCACTTGCTCTTTTACATATTCAACCAATTTTTTGTAGAGTTCTTGAATCTCGTTAGTTTTTTCTGACTTAATGAATTCAGAGAATTTCTCCTGGTAAAAACTGATATCAGATTCAGAAATTGTACTATAACCTATTAGAATGCCTGCGATATCCTTGCAGGATTTAACAATTTGATTCCATCTATCAACTATGGTTCGGTTTTTATCAAGTCCGTAGTTTTTAGATGTCTTTTTTATATGTTTTCCAAAACAAAGTCTAATATCAAAAATCTGAGCTGGATCAGTATAGAATGCAGTAATTATTTGATCTTCAAGACTATCAATTTTATCATTATCTTTAGAAAATTGAGAGATGGCTTTATTTATACCGCGCTCAATACATTCTTCTAAACGGTTAATTATTGAAACTTCATTCATAAAAGCTACAGCGAATTGATAAGAATGTTTTTCAGGAGAAAAACAATATTCTGCTGAATACGTTGAAGTTCTTGAAGTATCAACAAATGGAAAATTAATGTTGGTATCTGAAAAAGTAGACATTTTACGTATTATTGAGGATTTTCCTACTCCTGCTTTACCTAGAAAGCTTATATTTATGTCTGGAATATCAATGAATATTTTATTCAACTTCATAGTCACTTCTGATTCATAATCAATATATTCTTGTTCGATATTATAATCGAAATAGAGTGTTTTACAAGTTTTGATAAAAAAATCAGCAGAGTCCATATATAATGGGTCTTCAAATATTGTGCGTTGTATTTCATCTAAAGTATGATTATGTTCAATAATTACATCTAGTAATTTACACACCATTTCTGCATTGGATGGTGTTATTTTAATTTTTCTTCTAACTCTCTTATTCGTATGAGGATGAATGAAGTCAAATTCCATTTCGTTGTGTGAATTTGCCACTGGTCTAGTTTTTACTGAATCCATGGATAAACCTCCCTAAAAAATATTAAGTAAATTATATATTATAAATCCTTAAAAGTCAAATAAAATGGATTTGAATATTAACTAAAAATTGATAAATGAATTTACAATCCAAAAAAATAAACAAAAATGGATTGACAAACAAATGGAAGTAGGTTATTCTTATTCCAAGATATAAACTATTCCAGGACTGGAAAGAGGATGTCAACATACAAATCACATAATAAATCCAACATGTGAGCAAAGTATGGAATTGAACTGTTTATAACAATAATTCAATTATCCGTAAATATTAGATTAAAGGAGGAGTTGTGAGTATGAAGAAAGAAGAACTAAGAAATTTGTTTGCTACAAATATGGCATTATGGGGATTTGTTATGATAATGGCAAAAGTAATTTACCCTCAATTTATCTATTTGGAGGGGGTGACTTCAGCACTAGGAAATGGAAATGCCATTGTATTATTCTATCTTTGCGGAATAATATTTTTTGTATTGCTGTCATACATTTCATTTCTTTGTGGTCTGATTACTGTTTATGATGGAACCATTGGAAAAATTATTCGAATTATAAAAAAACTATTTAATGAATTCGAATCTTATGAAGATTATTACTATGAAAGTGAATGCTATACGAGTACAGATGTACTCTTGACTGCCGCCTATACATTTGCTGCTCTTCCGATAATGATGTATCTAATTTTTCCAGCATTAGCAACCGTTTTACCTTTAATATTTATTTTGTATTGCTTTCTACATAATTGAATGCGATAGATATTGCTCTGACAGTGAATGACTAAAGTATGTACATACTCTTGACAAAAATATTACTTCCATGTTATTATAGAATATACAGTGAAGTATACATACTTTGACAAGGAGGATTAGGAATATGAATTATCAAGTCAATAGACATAAAAGCACTATTTCCAAATGTTTCGTAGAATTGCAAGCTTCTTTTACTTTGGAACAATCTTTTGAAATTATTATCGTTTTGATTACAGTTGAATGGATTAAGAATAATAAGAAATTCTTTGGCAAAGGAAAGGTTGCATTAGATGCAATTAATTCAAAAGAAATAACGGAATATAATTTTGTAGAAATCTTGAAAAGAGAAATATCTCTATTTGAGGAGAATAATCCATTATTCGAACAAATTTTGACAAGCTTAATTGAAAATGTAATTAATTATCCAGACATCAATATAAACCGAAAGTTCTTTAGTGTTTATAAAGTCTTAAATAATGCAAGGTTTTCACATGAAGAGATTAAAGAAATTATATTGATGATACTATCATCTGAATTTGAATTTAATAGATTTAATGATACTCCAGATTCGATTGTGAAACTTATTGAGGAAATCATTGAACTAAGAAGTGTTAATGATATGGCTGTGTTTTGTTGTGGATATTCAAAGATAGCATTGAGACTAATAGAAGATTATAGAACCAGAGATATCAAGCATCGTATCAATTATTATGGTGAAGAAATTGTACTTTCGACCTCTCTTATTTCTAAGCTTTTAATGATTATATTTGAGGTAGATGATGCTATTATCGAAAACAAGGATGTTCTATCTTTTTATTCAAATTCTGAAGAGGTAGTAAAATATGATTTAGTAATAACAGATATACCTTTAGTCACAAACCCAGAAGAATCATTTCTTAGAAGAGACCCAAGACTGAAATTTGGAATTCCCACAAAAAACAGCTCGGAGTGGTATTTTGGGCAGAATGTAATTTACCAACTAAATGATAAGGGAATTGGAATTCTCATTGGGACTAAAGGAACTCTTGTTAGGGGTAATGAAACTGATTTAAGAAAAAAAATAATTGAAGAAGACCTTGTGGAATGCGTCGTTACACTCCCAAACAATTTATATGAAAAGTCTACACTTGGTACAGAAATGATTATATTAAATAGAGATAAACCTGAGACGCGTAAAGGTAAAATCTTATTTATAAATGCTAGTGAATATGGGATGAAACTGAATAGGCTACAGCATTCGGTTTCAAATGAGGGAATTAAAGAAATTTCACGTTGCTACAAAGAAGGTATTGAAAAAGAATATTTTAGCAAATTTGTTGACATTGTTAAGATTCGACAGTTTAAATACAAAATGAATCCTGCGGAGTATCTTGATTTTGACAGTTTAAAGGATACACTGTCTGAAACTATTCAACTAAAAGAAATTGCTCAAGTTATAAGAGGTTTGAA
>JAQVZQ010000356.1 GCA_028708095.1 Dysgonamonadaceae bacterium | reverse complement strand
ATAAACGCGTTCTCTTCATTCTCCTTTTGCAAATGCTGCAGCAAGTCCTGCGCCATTTACATTAGCAGTAAAATAAATGTGGTTCATTTTAAGCTCAGGTTTGTAATTTGAATTTCCACCTGCTGTCAGTAAATCACCAACCTGCAAATCTGCCTTTGTCCCATGATAAAATGGTCCTTCATCAGAAGGCGCACCATCATATGAATTTGACAATTCATAATTTCTTTTTGCATTATCTAAATCACAAAGCTCCTCATAGCATTTGGCAATGTTTAAATATAACGCTATATATGCACTCTTAACATTATCATCATTTATATTTAGTGCACAGTAATCTAAAACTGCTTTTAGCAATTCATTTTTACTTGCAAAGTGTCTAAATAAGGTAGCTTCTGAAACGTCCTGCCTCTTTGCAATCTCTTTGGTGGTCAATCCCTGTATTCCAATCTCATCAACAATTTCGATTGCTGTTCTAATTAGACGTTCTTTTCTATGTAACATTATTATCAACGCCTCCAAACAGTAGTAATTACTCACTCACTAATTATAATATAGTAATAACTTTTTTGTCAATACTTGGCGAATAATGTTGGACTATATTCCATAAAGGATATTATTCATACCTTTAAGAAGCAGTCCCCTTAAATTGTTGATGAGAATTCATTGTTGTATACAATTCTGCATAATCATTAAGCAAGTTTTGGTAATTTGTACGATTTAACTCACAAGTTCTAAGGTATAGAATCAGCTTCTGTAACCAATAATTTTACGTGCACTAAATTCTTGTATTTTTATAGTTCTATGCTGACACAAAAAAGTGCGATGCCAATTGAGTTTTACGCTAAACTGGCATCGCACTGAATACTATTATAAATGAAAGCATAATAATTATCTAAGTCAATCTCTAATTATTTTTTCTTTTATCGGCATCCAAACTTCACATCTTTCTCCTTAATTCTTTATCATCTAATTTTCTGACAGAAGGGAACAATGGGCACAGTAATGAAATACCCATAATTATAATTCCGGATGCAAAAAACCAACGGTTCACACCAATCTTGTCGGCAAATACTCCTGAAATAATTAAACCAACTGGCATGGCAAATGACATAATGCTTCCTGTAAGTGAGAAAACACGCCCCAAATATTCCGGTCTTATTTTTTCCTGAAAAAGGGCAGTTTGAATTCCACTGTAAAACGGTACAGAAAGGCCCATCATCAAACAGCAAATAGCAAATATTGCAAAGCCATTTGTTGGCAGTGAGCCAGACACAGCTAGGCTTAATCCCATCAACAAAATGGACGCTGTCATTAAAATAGTTCGTTTTTTAATGTTACCTAACACTCCTAACAAGAAGCCTCCTATCATCATACCTGTAGCAAATCCAATTTCTGAGATTGAAACATACATAGGTGTACCTCCAAAGTATTCCATACTAATTAGAGGAAAAAGTGCATTAATCGGCATATATACGAACATATATAATGTTCCTATAAGCAGCAGAGCAAAAAGTCCTTTGTTTTCCCTTAAAGCAATAAATCCATCTTTCATCTCTTTCATAAAATCATTTTTAACATTATTTTTCTGTGTATTCAATTTCGGAATGCTTACGACAGCTACAGCTATGCATGCAATTACAGCGCCAACTACGTCAATGGCAATAATCGCGTTTAATGCCCAAAATGAGTATAAAAAGGCTGCGATTGCAGGGCTAATGATATATCCGATAGATTGCAAGGATTGAGTGTAACCGGCGCATATAGTCAGCTTATCTTCCGGTACCAAAAGGGGTGTTACAGCACTAAGCGCAGGTGAATGGAAAGCGGTTCCAACACTTCGGATGAATAGGACAACCATAATCATCCAAACCTGAAGCTCCATATACATAGCGATAACGGCCAACACTGCTCCGGCAGCAGCAATTATTAAGTCAGCTAAAATCATAATCATCTTTCGATTATAACGGTCCACCAAAACACCAATGACAGGACCTAAAATAGCATAAGGCATAAATCCAATCAACGAAGCTACAGAAAGCACCATTGCAGAACCCGTCTTTTCGGTTAGATGAAAAATTATAGCCATTTGCAATATTGCACTGCTAATAAGAGAAATTGCTTGCCCTGACCATATAGTAAAAAATTTCTGTTTCCAATTTAAAGTTCTTGTTATCATTTATTTTTCTCCTTGCATTTTTATTTGGTTTTGATTTTGGCAATAAAAAATGCAGGTCATAGTCCGCAACACGAGCTTTGATCTGCATACCAACGAAAAAAAAACATAGAGAAAAATGCAGCCTTAAAGGGCATACCTCAGCACAAATCCATGTTCTGATTCGCAAAATAAGCATAACAAAAAAAGCCCAACATTGTAGATGTTTCACGCTTTTTTATTGCCAACTTACCTTAAGCGAATTGAATACATGAAATAGTACCCTCCTATACTGAATTATGAAAATATTATAACATAAAAAAATATATGTTTCAACAGTAGTGTCCTAAATTTTCGGCTTACTTGTATAAAAACTTTACATCACGTTTATTAAATAGTTTTCAAAATCTGTAGAAAAACATATATTATAAGATGATCGATAAGCATTGATCCTATCCGTCTCCGGAATTAATTTCATCATTTCTTATACTGTCCTCTTTTATTACACCTTATTTAAAATATATGAACATAGATTATCTATCGGCTGATTACCATCTAAAATTAATGTTTTGCATGATGCTTCACTCAAACGAAGCGCGTGGCAAGCAAGTGAATTAAGTGCATTTTCATCCGCAGTCAGATAAGTTCTGCACCAGTCTAAAAATTCACAGGTCAACTGATAGTGGTCTCCACCGGGAAGCATCCTTTCTCCAAATCTTGAAAACTCTCTATTATAAAGTCTTTTCATTCTAATCTCTTCATCCAGCATCAGTAATACCAAAAGCTCTCTGTCATCAAATCCTTTAGGATTCCATGAATGTATTGAACCAGAAACAACATAGTCCTGATGATTGGAAATATCATAATTGTACATCCTTAAACGTTCTTCAACCGGATAATTTTCAGTAAAATCACTATCTTTCCAAAGATACTTATCTGTATCAATCCAGTAAACACCGGTTTTTTCGCCTATATATTTGCATAATGTACTTTTTCCTGTACCAGCAGCACCTATAACTTGTATCTTCATATTGGCGCTCTTGTTGCCTCCTTTTTAGTTTTGAGCATCCCATTACATAATCAAAGATATTGACACATAAAACCAATCTATATGGATTTAAATTAATTAAAATTATTATTCCAATACAATGGTTGATAGCTGTGCAAGAACAAGAACCTGTAAACCCTCAGATGTTTCGGCACCGCCTTGTCCCCATGCGCTGACTGTGCCGTTTTTCCCTTTCATTCCAACACAAATCACCCAGTCATTATCTAACTTTCCCCAAACACATTTGACAGTGTCGATATTCCCCGAAAGAGTATAGTCGAAGGTAGCAGGTTCAAAGGAAACATTGGGATAAAAGCTCATTGCTTTTTCTAATGACTCATCAACTGATAAATCTTCTGTGATTCTTGAAATTGACATTGAT
>JAQVZQ010000355.1 GCA_028708095.1 Dysgonamonadaceae bacterium | reverse complement strand
GGCAATCGGTAATATTGTACCTTTTAGAGATGTTTTTGCCAGTTTCTTTTTTGTATCAATTGGTTTGCTGTTGGATTTGAATTTCTTTATAGCTAATTGGGCTACCATTATTATTATTACCATTATCCTGATTGCCTTAAAATCTATAATAATTGGGTTGGTAAGTTTTGTTTTGGGCTATCCATTTAGAATTGCACTGAGGTCGGGATTGATTTTATCTCAAATCGGAGAGTTCTCATTTATCTTAGCTAAAATGGGTAAGTTAAATAATTTATTAGACAATCATTTATATCAACTATTTCTTGCTGTAGCCATACTCAGTATGAGTGTAACACCGATTTTCATTATTTTCTCAAAACCAATATCTAATTTCTTTGCCAATATGCCAATGCCTCGATTCGTAAGAAATGGATTGAAGAGATTGCCAAAATCCAATACACCAGAATTAATTGGGCACACCGTTTTAGTAGGTAGGTCGCAAGACTCAAGTTTAATGAAATCAATGGAGTTGGCCAATATTACTTTTGTAATTATAGATACTGATGCAGACTTGGTGAGGCATTTGCAAGATCAAGGAATAAATGCAGTGTATGGCGATGCACAATATAAATCAGTTTTGGAAGAGGCTTCTGTCAAGGATGCCAGTAGTATGCTTTTGTATGTAGAGGGAACGAGTCACAAAGCAACCATTATAAAAGCAGCGAAAATATTGAATCCCAAACTTCATGTTGTGGTAAGAACCCGCTATATAGACGATTTAGAGCTTTTGTATGAGGTTGGTGCTGACGATGTTATCCCAATTGAGTTTGAGGCTTATCTTGAAATGTTTTCAAGGGCATTGAATCATTATTTAATACCCCATGAAGAGATAGAGCGGCTGTTAGCAAAAATTCGTGCCAATGGTTACAAGGCATTCAGGAGTAATGGTGAGAAAAGTAAATCGGATAAATTAAATATTCCCGACTTTGAGATAAATACAATGGTGATTCATAAAAACTCAGTAGCCTATCAAAAGAGTATTAAAGAGTTAGATTTAAGAAACAAAACTGGAATTAGTATATTGGCTATCAAAAGGCAAGATCAAGTGCACACCAATCCGAGTGCTGACTTTATTCTCGAAGATCATGATATAATATATACGCTGGGCGACCATTACAATGCTACTTGTTTGAATGAGATATTTAGGCATGAATGAAAATTGTGGAAAAGGAATGTGGAAATTAACACTAAGCATGCTTGAAGATCAGTTTAAATCGATTAAAAACTTTTATGTGGTCAAAATTAAGAAAAGCCAAGCAGAAAATGAGAATAATATCGATTACTCTGATTTGCACATAATATTGAATAGGAGCTATTGAACCTGAAACAAAAAAATTTGTATCTCTACTATTGAACCGCCTTTTTTCTTAACCTTTTGTTCACCCTATTCATCACCAGAGCAATTGCTCCATCACCCGTCACATTGCAAGCAGTACCAAAACTATCCATGGTAATATAGAGCGCTATCATTAATCCAGTCAGCGTTTCGTCAAAACCCAACATAGATTGCAACAATGCAATGGCAGCCATAATGGCACCTCCAGGAACTCCTGGCGCAGCAATCATGGTGATGCCCAGCATCATGATGAAACCAGCAAACACTTCAATACCCGCATTCATGCCCGTCATATACATAATGGCAAAGGCACATGCTACAATCTTTAGCATACTACCAGAGAGATGAATGGTGGCACAAAGTGGAATAACAAAATCAGCTACTTCTTCGTCCACTCCATTCTTTTTTGCTTGCATCAGTGTAACTGGGATAGTAGCGGCTGATGATTGAGTGCCAAGTGCTGTCATATAAGCGGGCATCATTGTCATGAGTGCACGAAAAGGGTTTTTATTGGCAATGGCTCCTGCTGTCACAAATTGGAATAGCAACAACAAGATGTGCATGACAAATATGACAATAATTACTTTAAAAAATAACCCGAGAACTACTGCAACTTGACCTTCGGCGCCAATTTTTAAAAATATACCGAATATAAATAGTGGGAGTAGTGGTATAATTGTTTTTTCTATAATGAGGATGATGATATCGCGAAATTCTTGCAATATTGCTTTTGTTTTATCTCCATCAATAGCTGCAACGCCCAGTCCAATCACAAAAGCCAGAATCAGTGCTGTAGTAACACTCATCAGGGGAGGCATTTCTACATTGAAATAAGAGCTAACGGTTTCTACAAAACTCAGATTATTACTGTTTGTTAGATCTTCGGCAGATAATAGCAATGGTAGAGACCATCGTGTAGTGAAGTAAGAAAAGAATCCTGCAAAAATTGTTGAACCGTAAGCAATCAATGCAGTTATTGCCAAAAGCTTGCCTGCACCTTTCCCAAGGTCTGCTATACCAGGCGCAACCAGTCCCAATATTATCAAAGGTATAATAAACGATAAAAAACTTGAGAAGATTGTGGTGATGGTTACAAATATTCTCACTGCCCACAAAGGGAAAAAGAATGATGCCAATATACCCGCTACAATAGCAATGATAACTTTAGGGAGTAACCCAATTTTAAACTTGGAGCTCATACTTCTGCTTTATATAAATTATCCTTATTTGTATTCAAATTATACATTGTCAAAATTACACATTATTTAGAATAAAACGGCGTGAATAATGGATAATTGACTATGGGGAAAGTAATAAGTGACAAGTAGTAAGGGGAAAGTGACAGAGTGAACAGTGAGCAGTTGACAAGCTGACAATTGACAATGAAAAAAGTAGTTTTTATTTTAAAAACCTTATTTGTATTTGTATTTAAACCTCAGTAACTACCAATTACTACCACCACTTCAACCTTATTAACCTTATTTTTTTGTGGATAGTGGACAAGGAGTTAATTGAAAAGTGAAAATTGAAAATGATTATTTTAGATATTGTAATGGTGAATTAGTAGGGGCGCTACCTATGTGTGCGCCTTTTAATCAAAAAGAATGCAATTGTAGTGGCGGACCTCGTATGTTTCTGCCATATTTGCGTTGCAAACGTTCACCCTTTGGAGTAAAATTGTTGATTTTAATGCAAAGCATTATTCCACAATTACACTTTTAAATATCATCCATTCTTTTTGAATTATTCACCAGAATAGCAGCAAAAAAGGCAAAGCCCTTAAAGAACATATCACTGGGCATCGTCCAGTGGTTATATTGAGAGATGCACCTATGCTCTGAAAAGAGCGAAAGATTTTTTCGCTTGCGCCAATTTGCAATGACGAACGAGAGCTCCATCCCTTCAAGAATGATGTTGCACAATTTTATCATGTGCCTTTCATCGATCATATCGAACCACGAGAAAGGACTGGTGATGATCTCCCGACCAGTGTCTTTCAAACTTAATGATACCCTTCTTAATGTTTGGATAACCTTATTTAGTAATCTTTTATCTGTAGACCAATATCAAAAAGTGTTCTTCTATAATTAAATACATCGTAGAATGATGTTAGAATATCAAGTTATTAAAATATAATGTTCTAATACTAATTTCAGAATTACAATTCATAAACATTAAAAGCTCAAATACTAATTCTATAATTGAAACG
>JAQVZQ010000354.1 GCA_028708095.1 Dysgonamonadaceae bacterium | reverse complement strand
TAATATTTTAAGCTATCTTTATTGTTTATAAAAAACAAGAGCTGAAACAAGTAATTTTAATATGGCTTCTGTCTGTATATAGACACTTGCACTTTTCTCCTCATGTAATAGATTTGTAGATTTAAACTTGAAGAATATATATAAATGATTTTAATCTCCATGCCTATCAATTATTTCGATATTGCATTTTATTAATTACTTTTATAATGTGAATTTCGAAATAGATTATTATTGCTTATAACGTCCAAATTTAAATGTATGTACGAATGTTTAAAAGAAAAATTGCGTAAATAAGACGTTACCTACAATGCAAACAAATACACACATGGACTCATATCAATAATGCTAAAAAACAAAAAAAATGACAGAAGTGCAATATCTTGAAAAAGAGAACACAGAAATAGGTGATCAAATAGAACATAATGCTAAGAAACGAGATTGTCATTTTGTGAAAGATGGAGTCATTGATCCTGCAAAGTATCTTAAGGCAAAATATCGTATACTCTGGATTCTTAGAGAAGCTAATTCTCAGGATAACTCGTGGAGTTATCTAAAAAATTTTAAACGAAACGATTGGTTGAAAACACATGGTAGAAGTAATCCGACTCTAAGAAAATTAATATATACGACATTTGGTGTTTTAAGAGATACCGAATGGTGTAATATCCCATTCGCAAATGAAGAAGATGCATTTGGACCTTTACAGGAGATTGCTTTGATAAATATTAAGAAGATGCCAGGTTCTAGTCGTGTTGTAGGAAACACGATACAAGAAGCCTATTATGAAGACCAAGACTTATTAAAAAGACAAATTGAAGCTTGCAATGCGGATATTGTGATTTTTGGTGGTTCTTTTAGATACTTTTATAAAACCGATTTTAAAGGGCTGGAAACTGCTGAAAAGAAAATTACAGAATTAGGTAATCATTATTACAACACAGGAGAGAAACTATACATTAATAGTTGGCATCCTTCAGCAACGAATAATACTGATAAAGAGTATGTTATGGATATAGTCAACATCGTAAGGAATTGGAAAAGAAAAAGACTAAGCACGTGTAGGTAACATGCGGTCATAAAAAATTGCTGAATGAAGTAGTTAATTGTAAATTTAGTACTTTTAATTAACGTTATTTTGGGTTGATAATGAAGAGCTTTGAAATCGGCAACTTTTCATACCGCATAACCGTCGCCAGTAATCTTCACCCAAACAATTTATTGTTATTATCCAAGTTTAAAAAAGTTTTATTTTATTTTCCAGAGAATCTACATCCCCCTAATCAACTCCTTCGCTTTCTCCAATGTATAAGCACCATCAATTTCTTTCTTGTCAAATACCATAAAATAGGCAAAGTTATGTCCTGCCAGTCTCTCCCACTCATTGCCCAATCTGCATTTAGCTTCGCTGTCTGAGCCATCTAAATGGTCTCCTTTAGACTCTACTAAAATGGTTTTACCTGATTTAGTTTGAAAAATAAAGTCTGGATAATGATTATCCTTAAAACCGTTTATAAAAAAGCCTTTCCCTCGCTCAAGGTTTTTATGCCAGAAAGCAATGTTTGAAGAGGTTCCTATTTCCATAGCAACACGTTCCTCAAAATTATTCATTACTCTTTCTCTTTCATATAGGGAGTTTCCGATTGATGAGCTTACTTGTCCTGGCACAATTGCCTTGCTTAACTTCCAATTCTCTTTGGTGGTAATATGCTTTGATTTGATTAAATCCATAAAACGACCTTCTGCATACAAGTCCGTTAAACCACGAATTTTATTTTTCAATCTGGTTGTGAAGCTCTCTTTTCTCAGCAAAACATCACGAAGTTGTTCACTGTTCATGCTATCTAAAACTCTACCAATATATTTTTTTATCTCTTGATCAGGTATGGGGTACATCTTTCCAATAATCTGCATTATTTGATGCGTGATATATGTTATTTGATTGGCTTTTGGTTTGGCTAAAATGTATTCTTGAATTGGATCTTTTACAAGGCTGTTTTCTATTTTCGTAAAGGTAGGGCTAAAGTCATTTTTGCTCGATTCTTCCAAATCAACTTTATACAAATCAGAAGTAATATTCTCAAAATCTATCTTGATATCTTCATTAGACAACTTGAAGTCTTTTAGCAGAGAGTCTCTGTTTAGCAACTCTTCATCTGTTCCGAAAATATCACTTGCAGTTACTTTGATATAAAACTGAGGAAACTCAATTTTGTCAACAAACTGCTTATTGACTTCTTTCACTTTGTAGCGTTTCACTTTATCACCCATTTCTTGAAACATGTTTTCATCAACAGGTTGTTGCTCCTGTCTTTTAATTTGATCTTCTAGTTTCCGACTCTCTTCTTCTGCAATAGCTTCAATTTCATCAATTACTGACGAAGTATCGGGTTCTTCATCATTTGCATGAGGGTCAAAAGTAACTCTTGCAGTATCAATTGTCTCTTCAGGTTCATCTTCGTTTTGTTCAGGAAACAAAAAAGACTCAACTGGATTAACAACAACAGCTTCCTTTTCATCTTCAGTCATTTTATCCATTTTGCGATAATCATTTTCGCTAAAACCTGACTCTTGCAACCCTTTCACTATACTCTGCAAAGTCTCATTGAACTTAGCTGAAGCTGTCAATACATACGAAAGATTTAATTGATACGCATCGTGACGCTGCACATAAGGTTGTCTCAACACACGTCCCAAAATCTGCTCCACATCCACTGCACTCGATTTGTCTGCCAATGATGCTAGGATATATGCAAAAGGGCAATCCCAACCTTCTTTCAGAGCGTTAATGGTGATTATATACCTCACTTCACATTTCTTACTCATCAGGTCAACTCCTTTTAACTCATCAATATTGGCTGTCTTTATTTTGATTTGCTCTTCAGGAATATTGAGGCTCAACAACTGCTCTTTTAGTTTCTCGAAAGTAGTATTGTCATCTCTAGTTTTGGGTTGTGCCTGAAACAATACAATTGGTCGAATGTACTTTCCTCCATCTACCTCTTCTTTTTTAGCCAGTATTTCCAGTTTGCGTTGCAAATGCAAAGCATTGTTGATTACTTCTGTCTTGTCATGATTATTATAAACAATTACAGGAAGCTTCACCATATGATCTTTCTTTAGCTCAATGGCTGGAACCAAGCTCACAATATTGCTGTTTTCTTTGGGAGTTGCAGTTAAATCAAGAATAAACGATGGGTTGAGATTTTTCAACATATCTACACTCAAATCACTTTCAGCATTGTGGCTTTCGTCTACAACCAACACAGGATTCAAATAACGTAATATGTTTATTAAGGCAGTATCATCCACACCCACCAATATATGTTCATCATCTTTAAACTGCGAAATGAAAGGTTCAAGCTGTCCATTTTCCTGATAGACCTTTCTATCATCTTTGTTTCTTGCACGCATACTCGCAAAGCTCATCACAACAATACTCAACTGATCCTTTACCACAGTTGGGTTGAAATTAGACCCTTGCAGCAAATCTTCTTTTTGATAAATCTCTACTCTATGATTAAAAAGAGCATTTAACTTTTGACGATAGGGATGTTCGGGATTCGAAAGTGCACCGACAGTCTGTTGCAATAAA
>JAQVZQ010000353.1 GCA_028708095.1 Dysgonamonadaceae bacterium | reverse complement strand
AACAAAGTGTATAAATCATTTGGCGGATAGTGCTAAATTCAAGGGTGTTACATTTAATAAAATTTGTGTTAGTTTGAAAGGTTCGTGCTTCCAATCGCCAAACGACACCATACACGTAACACGTTACCTAAGCCATACCTCCGACAAATCAGAACCAACACCGCAAATTAAAAACACAAGTCCAAATAAAATCTATCCAATAATTAGAGACAAAATAACCATTTCTGTTTCCTCATTTATCAGTACCTTTGCATGATGAATAATTTCGATGTTATTGTAATAGGAGCAGGTCCGGCCGGATTGTTGGCAGCTGGGAGAGCAGCAGAGCTAGGTGGCAAGGTATTGGTGCTGGAAAAGATGAAACGGGAGGGACGAAAGTTACTTATTACAGGTAAAGGACGATGTAATATCACCAATGATGCTCCAATTAGTGAATTTATAAAACATGTATACCCTAACGGAAGATTCCTACGTTCCGCTTTTTCCTCTTTTTTTTCGAAAGATATCATAGAGTTACTTAAATCGCATGGAGTTGAATCTGTACTGGAGCGTGGTGGTCGCTATTTCCCTGCCAGCAACCGTTCTTCAGATGTATTAAAGGCATTGTTACTTTGGGTGAAGAGTTATAAAGTAGAGATACGATGCGGTTACAGAGTTGAGAAGCTAATAATTGAAAACAAAAACATAAAAGGAGTTCAGGCTAACGGACAAGAATTCTTGTGCAATCGTGTTATTATGGCAACAGGTGGGAATTCATATCCAGCTACAGGGTCGAATGGAGAAGGACATGAACTGGCTCGACTTGCAGGACATACTGTTGTAAAGGTAAGGCCAGCACTAGTACCCCTCGAAACAGAGGGCAATGTAGCTCAAAAGCTACAAGGCCTTAATCTGAAAAATGTAAAGGCAACGGTATGGGTGGATGGTAGGAAAAAAGCGGATGACTTTGGAGAGATGATTTTCACTCATTTTGGTCTGTCGGGACCTATAATACTTACTTTAAGCAGATTGGTTGTAAATGAATTGCAGAATAAAAATAAGGTGGAAGTAGTTATTGATCTGAAGCCAGCACTTGATGAGCAAAAGCTAGATAATAGGCTTATACGTGATCTTAATGAGCATGGAAATAAAAAGCTTATTAATATTTTCCGACTTTGGCTACCAGCAAGTATGATTCCTGTTTTTGTTGACCTTCTGAGTATTGACACCGAAAAGGAATGTAATCAGGTTTCCTCAAAAGAGCGGAAACAAATTCTTTATCTTCTGAAAAATCTTTCTTTTAGAATCTCTGGTAATCGCTCTTTCAAAGAAGCCATAATAACATCTGGTGGTATAAGTACCAATGAAATATCCCAAAAGACAATGGAATCTAAAATTGTAAAGGGGTTGTATTTTGCTGGCGAGATGATCGACCTTGATGCTGAAACGGGAGGATATAATCTGCAAATTGCCTATTCAACGGGCTGGCTAGCTGGCAAATCATGTATGAGAGATAAAATGCTATTATAAGCATCCTATTGATATGTCCTTGGTGAAAAAACTTAGCCACAACAATAAGCAAGAAGGTGCATCTACATTACACGGTTAACTTTGCTAGAAATAACAAAAATAAAAACATTATGTTACTCTCGTTTTTGAAATAGTCATTTACTTTGTGTAAATTGACTTTGTCTTCTCCCCCCCCTCTCAACGCTTAGCCAAAGCGAGCTTTACCTCAACTCTTGTCTTCGATCGTCAACTCCTTTATCTCAAAAGCTTCGTGAGAGCCATAGAGGGCATAATGGAGCATTACCAGCTCACTAATAATCACAATGAACCAAGTCCAACGCCACGAGCCAAATATATCAGACATTGCGCCTTGAAGCACAGAAAAAACCGCACCACCAAATACTCCCATCATAAATATACCAGAAGCCTTCGATGTATATTCTTTCAACCCCTTGGTGGAGAGAGTGAAAATGCATCCCCACATTACCGAATGACATAGTCCTACAGAGACTAGCACCCATAAATTATTGTAAATAATGGCAATGCTTGTGAGAATAGTTGCTACTACAGTAGTTGCTACCAATTGGGTGCGTGGTGAAATTTTTTTAAGCGTGCCAGATATAACCCGACCCACCATCAAACCACCCCAATAAAGCGTAGCTAGCAAGGCTGGCATTCCTAGGTCGAGACCTCCGATTATCAGGTTTTGATTTCCAAAGAAAGATAGGAACGGCCCAGCTTTTTCAATCTCCATGGCATGAAGATTAACATTAACGCCGATAGCGACTTCGGCTCCAACATAAAAGAAAATCGCTATCACTCCCAGTTTGAAATGGCGGAAGGACCAAATACTTTTTTCTAACTTTTTATCTGGATTAGAACGAATTTCCTCCAAGTTAGGCAGAGGTAAACGACTTGTTATCAAAGTTATGAGGACGACACATGCAGCAATCACAAGAAAGGAAACTAACACCTGTCCTGCTGTAACTAGTTCAATGGGTATACCCGCAAACATCACCACAGTAACAAAAAATGGTGCAATAGTAGTAGCAAACGAGTTGAACGAAAACGAGATGTTTACCCTTTGTACTGGCTGTGTTCCTTTTAGCGGATATGCCGAGATATATGGATTTAC
This sequence comes from Dysgonamonadaceae bacterium, assembly GCA_028708095.1. Classification (GTDB taxonomy): domain Bacteria; phylum Bacteroidota; class Bacteroidia; order Bacteroidales; family Dysgonomonadaceae; genus UBA2632. Next base: position 974 of record JAQVZQ010000353.1, on the reverse strand, counting down.
TACCACTTGCAAGATAGCCGCTGAGGTACCCATTAAAAAGGAACCAAACAGAAATACAAAGAATCCGTAAGGAATGATGTCTTTCAAGATAGTAAGTGTCAAATGGCTGTAGTTAATTGACATCCACGACGAAAGTGCGTACATTATTACACCCACAGTCATAATCCACAATGCACGCAAAACAGTAGTTTTGAAGCCAAGGTTATCAATCCATTTACCTCCCAGCGGGCTATTCAACAGATATCCCAAGAAAAAGAAGAAAGAGATAAGTGTTGTGAACGTATTTCTCAAATTATCGGCATCAGCAAGAAATGCTACCTTAAGAGGTCCCTGACATTGTCCATTTACCGTAGTCATAAATCCGACGATAAAATATATAAATGTTAGTAACAAAAAAGGAGCGATTCCAAACTTTTGTTTTCTCATGCCAGTTTATTGATAATCATTTGAGAGTGTTTGCAAGTACAGGTAAAACCCGCATGTTTTATGTTTCATCCATCATTAGAAACACTATGTTTTTTTTGTAATCAATTACAAGTAAAGGTTTTACTCGTTCTGTCTACTCCGCCAGATAAATGCCCAAGTTGCAGCCAACATTGCGTTCAGCATTGCCACTCTGATGATTAACTTTCTTTACAACAGAGTTTTCCGCATCCCAATATACTAATGTTGTCGAGCCACCTCCGTCCATATTCAATCCGTTATATGCACCAAAATAGCGCAGCCACTCTGCAACTTCTGCGGTGCTTGCACCTTCGCTATAACCTTTTTGGCGACCATCTATTGTGAGCAAAATCAAAAACTCATTGTGCTTTGATAATCCATAACCTGTGCGCGGAGCATTGGACTTGTCTTTGCTAGTCACCACACCCTCTTCTAGTACATAAGCGAAGCCCGTTACAGCAGTTTGAATTTGTGATAGGTCATCTTCTGGTGAAACTATACCGAAAGTTATACGTCCATCTTTGTATACT
>JAQVZQ010000352.1 GCA_028708095.1 Dysgonamonadaceae bacterium | reverse complement strand
GAGGTTTTTCTCCACCGTCTGGATTGTGCGGCCTTTGTAGTCATAGTAGAAAGCCCGCTCCGAATATCGGACAATGGAGCCTAGGGTGCTCATGTCGGCCGTCTTTTCATACGTCTTCATGCCCGTGTTTGTCCCAAAATCAATATGATGGCATTTATTTTCTTCTCGACAGAACATTACTTTGCTTCGTTTAATATGTTTTCTCCTTTTTGTTATGATCTTGTTTGCGACTACTGTTTTTTGGCGGCTTATTGCCTATGGCTGTACTCGGTTTAGGAGGGAACTCGAATGCCACTTGGGTTGAGCAATATTCAGCAGCAGTGCTGGGCATCCTCAAACAACCCCCCTCAACCTTCGTTCAGCGCGGCAATCACGCCTAAAACCTCATGTCTGCAAGCAAGACACAACAAAAAAATTCACAGGTATCAGTAAATTCATATTTCTCTACTTTTGAACGATCCTAATTTATTGGGTTGAGAATAATTCGCACATTTTAATGCTGTTATTGGGTGTTTTTATTATTTAATTATATTGATTGATATGCTTTTTGACTTTTTTTATTTTTCCATTTTCATCGAAAACAAATAACAACGCAAGAGTTTTGTTAAAGGTTGTTAAGTCTTTAATGCTTTTAATTTCAACGTTTGGATTTAAATTGTATGCTATTTCTGCAAAAAGCATGTTTCCTATCGGCTTAGAAAATGCAACATATAATTGCGATTTAGGATTATTTGAGAACAACTTTTCAAACATCTCATTATCAACCGGTTCAAATTTATTCTCCTTGTCAAATTCGGTCACAAAATCATTGATTTTATTATTTTTTGCACCCACGTCTGACATAATATCATTTTCTATTATTTCATTGCCAAATATTAATACAGATAGTGGATACACTTCTTTTATGACATTTACGGGAAATTGCATAGAGTTTTTCTCTTTGCAAATCTTTTTGTCAAGCTCCTTCAGATTTTCGCAATTATTGATGTAAGAGTAGGCTTCTTTGTATTGCTGCTTTTCCATTTCTGGAAAAACCAACTGTAATACCAATGTTAAAAACAATAAAATTTTCATAATTGTCTATTGTTTTATATAACTGTTTGCAGGCACTATTCCTCTTTCTAAATCGAATTTTGCCTCTGTACTAAAGGGCAAATAAGTGTTTCCACCTATTGGCATTGAACCATATGAGGTCCTTTGCCCGTAACTACTGCCTAATTGACTTCTAATACGATTCATTTTAGGTACATTAGTCCCTAATTCCCCAAAAATTACAGCTTTAGTTCCTCTGGGTGTCGTAAATGTTTGTGGATCAACCTCAGAGCCTCCCAAATCAGTATGCCCTAAATTCATGTAAAAAGGTCATCCCGAATCCCATTGTTTTAGCATCTAAGTTACTGGATGTCCCTAATATTAACTGATTTATTTGAGTGCTATTGATGTTAATTTGCAAGCCTCCTCCCACAGACCCCATTTTATTTGTTGCATAAATGTTTACGGTATTTTTGTTATCAATTGCTTCGGTAATCATTTTTCTTGCAGTTCTACTTCCAACTTTCTTACCATTTGCATCTGTTGCAACTACTGCAACCGTTTTTCCTCTTTTATCTGTCGTAGTTGCATAAGTCATTTGCCCACTTATAGGGTCTAATGTTAAAGTCAAACCCGTTTGGCTTTGTAAATCATTTGTGATATTTTTAACAACAGTTGGGTCAGTAACCTTTGTACTTGAAAAATTAAGACTGTCTCCATTAAAATCAATAAACATAACTGGGTTTCCGGCTGCGTATTGATATGGAGAGAGTGCCATATATTTTGAAGCGTATGCATCTGGTATTACAAATCTTCCTATCACCTCATCATACTCCCTTGCTCCGTAATCCAGCCAGTTAACGTCGCCTGTGGTCTGTACCTCCTTGCCGTTGTATTTCCATCTGTTTGAGGATGTTGTTGGGTATGTATTCCCCGTTGTCATTCTCTTGCCGAACGGGTAGTAATCATTGCGCTCTACCACATTTCCGTTTGCATCTGTTATCACTCTCACACTCCCAAGATGATCAGTAGTGTAGTAATATGGTGAAAGTGTGCCGTTTACATTGATGATCCTTCCGCCCCCAAAGTCCGTGCTTTCAAACGCATAACTTGTGCCTGTCTTCTTGAATACCATAGAGCCAAGGTACAGATAACCGTTGGACAATGAGCTGTTTGCATTGTTCTGCACCATCACCTTTGTTCCGTCTGCAAGATAGGTGTAGGCGCATTTTAAGGTTCCGTTTTGTTGAACAGAAATTTTCATCGTGTCAAGGCAAATTATCCGAGATTGCAACGCAATTTAATCAAAATAAAATCACGCTGAAAAGTGAATGAAAGTTAATGTTTTTGTTTTCACTAAAATAAACTGTAACTTTCCTAAGCTTAAAAGTAAAATTATGAAAACGCAGACAGGACGTGCAGAGCTTGCTCTTCTGTTTCTGGCTCTAGCACTTGTATTACACACACATTTAAATGTATACGGGCAAATTGGTGTCGGCAGAGAATTTCAGATACCTACGGCTCAGACATGGGGTTTCATTAAGTATGGCGTTAATCAGCCTTCACTGTACACGGGCAGCGTTAATGTTTCAATTCCTTTCTACAATTACAGCGATTCGGATTTTCAACTGCCCATATCATTTTGTTACTCTTCCAACGGCATGCGGCCCAATGTGGGGACGGGCCCTCTTGGTCATGATTGGGTATTGAACTTTGGAGGCTGCATAACAAGAGAAATAAGGGGAGTTCCTGACAATGAAGGCGGAGAGTGTGAGATACCACGCCTTGGGTCTGGTATTGCCTATCCAACCAGTCCAACGACGACGACACATGTGAATGGCTTTTCCTCAACGCGTATGCTTGATAGGTCTGTAGATGATAATAGCTATTTATGGGCTCCGCTGTGGTACGGGAAAGATGTACTTTCCAGATACATATATTCTTCATACAATATTGGTCCTGAAGGATATTACGAAGTTGAGCCCGATATCTTTCATTACAATTTTATGGGCCACAGCGGCACGTTCCATATGTGGTTCAACAATACGGTAGTGCTAAATAACACAAGTGACCCGCCGGGAACGATAAAGGTAGATTTAAGTGATGATCAGTTGCGTTGGATAAAGATTACGTTTGGTGATGGATATCAGTATGTGTTTGGATATATTCCCGGAGAAAGTTATGCCTTTTCAACAGAATCGATAGGGTATGGTTACATAGATGAGGTCACTTCAGAGGTAGATCCAATAGTATCATGGTATCTTTACAAAGTTATTGCCCCCAGCGGAAGAGTAATGTATTTTGACTACGAGGGCAACAGCAACAGCTTCTTCAGGGTGTTAACATATGCCCCGGCCTCCATATATTCAAGCATACAGTCCTTGCTGACGTACAGTGGGTGGCCAGTTTACAGAGGCATAAGCCAAGGTGCCAATATTATCCCTACTGTGAAGAGAGTTGCCCTTCCCAGTAGCATTCATTTTTCTGATAGCACCGCAAAAATTATTTTTACCTACTACCCTCACTCAGAGATACAGCGGGAGCTTAACAATTCCGGCGATGAAATA
>JAQVZQ010000351.1 GCA_028708095.1 Dysgonamonadaceae bacterium | reverse complement strand
AACCGTTGGCATTCATTTTTAAAACAATAGTGGAATTCAATGAAAATTTACATATACATTATCTTTCTAATTATTTTTTTCTCATGTGAAAACAATGAAAAGAGTCAGTCGAAAAATATTGATTTCTTTTCAAATGAAATTTGCAAATATTGTGGAACTAGGAAAATAATGGACTTGAATATTAAGTTTTCAGAATGTGGAGAATGGGGAGGTCATGAAGAGAACATATTAATAACAACGAAAAATGATGAAAATTTTTATCTCCATTACCAAAAATATTGTGTAGAATGTGAAAACATGGTATTATATAAAGATAGTATAGGAAGTTACTATGCACCTTTCAAAGAAATGACTGACTCTTTTACATTAGTTATGAATGAAAAACATAAGAAATCAATTTATAAATTTACACATGAACTACTAAGTGCAAAATTCAGGGAAAAATTTCCAGGTCATGCTGGTAATCGTTTCTATTTAAAGAAATTTGAAGGATTATCTGGTGATGAATTAATTATCAGTTTTTATGGAAAAGATGATCAACTAATGGCTAATTATAATCAACTATTAATAGAATTAGATTTAGAAAGAAGAAGTGAAGTATCTTATAAGTAAATATCTTCCGATTTATGAAATAAAAACGAAATGCCAACAGCGGCTCTAAAAAAATGCGGGGTGACGGAATACTCATACATTTTTACTATTTTTAAACTTTATTAACGGCGGATAGGGAAACAGGGCGAAAACCCGCACTTTTCTAAGCCGCGACCGTTGTAGCACATTTGCGCAGAGATGAAACAAATTGACTTAAATGAATATTGTCCTTGTTGTGGTTTTGATACATTTGATAAAAATGATAGAAGAAACTACTCGATTTGTCCGATTTGCTTTTGGGAGGATGACCCGTTACAATTCAATGAACCTGATATGAAAGGTGGAGCGAATAGAGTGTCATTGAAAACAGGACAAATAAACTATGAGGAATTTGGAGCTTGCGAGAAAGAAATGATTATAAATGTAAGAAAGCCCAATAAGAATGATAAACGAAATCCGAAATGGATTGATTAAAGAAAGAGATTGATGCAAGACACTGAGTTTATAAAATATTGGCAGACAAGATATCCAGAAGCTCTACCTATAAATTACGAATTAAAGACTGTTTATCCTGATAGGTGGTTTAGAATTCATAGTTTACCTGAATCGAAGAGATATGCGGAGAATGATTCTGAATACCAGATTATCCTTGACAGACAGAATACGCTGATTAATGATTTGATAGGCGATACCACTGAAATTATCATATCATTTGGACTTTACACTGATGACATATCAAACGAGAACTATAAAGAACTGACTGATTTTGGCGAGTTTGTCAAAGTTCAAACGATTGATTTGAAAAAAGAGAGACCCGAAGAAAATGAACATGAGTTGTTTTTTGATATATATATTAAAATTGACCACTGGAAAAGTAATTCAAAAGATGAAATTCTAAAAGCAATTGCTGATGATGAAATCAGAGCAATGTTTATTTGTCCAACTTCGGATTGCATTATTGCACCCTATGATGGAGGAGTTGACATAATTGTCGATTCGATTGAAAAACGAGATGAATTAAAATTAAAATATAAAGATTGGCTTTCTGAAAGGGAAGACGGACTTTGATTTGAATGAAAAACGTGCTACAACACGCAATATACGTAAGCCGGGGGATGTGGGTAATTTAAACTTTTATACATTTAATCAAAATTGTAACGGTTTGATAAGTTGGAGCTTCGAAATCCCGGCCTCCGCATATTGCCACCGCCGTTACCAACCATATAAAAGAACGATACTGCAACAATGAAAGCAAAAGAAAGATTAATACATATTTGTTTCCTGATTAATGCGATTCAATCGATTGGATTTATTGCGCTTTTTGTCGGAATTATTCCTTTAGCAATGATTAATCCGAGAATTCCAGAAACTATATTTTCCTTATTCAAGAATAAAGCGTTTGGTTTAGTTCATACAGGATTGACAATGTGTTCGATTGTAAATTGGATTTATTGTTTAAGATTTTGGTATAAATATGATAGATACTCAAAAGCAATATTCCCTTTGATTTTCCCACATGTTATTTATGCACCTTGGTACTATTATCAGGTAAAAATTAAGAAAAGACCATTAAAAGGAAAACTAATTGAAAAGAACTCAGAAAAGTCAGAAGAAACTGAAGATTTGAGTATTTCGGATTCTGAATTTATTGATTTGACAAGAAAGAATGTTTTTGGGGTAATTGATTTATGGGCATCAAAAGAAAAGCAACTTAATTATCAGGAAAAAGTTCCAATCGCACAAGTGTCGGCAGAATTATTCTGTCAGTGGGAGGATTTTTATTTTCCAGACTCAGATGATTTCAAACAAGCATTTGAAAATGAAGAATTAGAAATACTTTCAGACTTTGATAAAGTATTAAATGATATTGTTGAAAAAACTCCTCAAGACCTTCCCTTGATTGACGTATTTGTTGAGACAAAGGAATGGATTAAGATGAATAAAAAAGCGATTGAAATACAGAAACAATTAAATACGGTTGGTAACACGCGGTATAAAAAATTGCCGGGGCAGTAGGTTATTCAATGGTTGTAGCCCGCTACAACTTTTGTGTAACTTGACAGGAAATCTCCCGCAATCGGCAACTTTTCATACCGCCACCGTTACAGCCAATTTTAAGACAACACTGAGACCATAATATTGAAAATTGAAATTAAACAAGATGATTAAAAAATTTTATCCATTGATTATAGTTTTAATGACTGGTTGTTTTGGTGAAACTAATTGTCCAAAATATCCAGAATCAAAATTAAGTTGGTTACCATATCGACTTGACAATAATATTAAATTCACAAATAATTTTGACACAATAAATTTCATCATAAAAGAAACTTTGATATCAGAAGGATACTCTTTTAAAAACAATTGTGATTGTGCATGTGACGCAAATGCTCTATATAAGACAGACATCAATGATAAAATAGATATTAAGATAGAAGGACATAGTAGCTTTTATGGGGATAGAACTAACTATGAATACAATTTTATTAAATATGGCGGAGAATATTATTCTGCGCAACGTAGTGACGATTTTTACTTCAGTGATGAGAATAACGGAATAGAAAATAAAATTATCTCAGAATACACCATTGGTAATAAAACATATAAAAATGTAATAGAATTAAAACTTGATACTATTGACTCTAATAGTTTAAATTGGCGAAAACCTGAAATATGGAGATTGATAATTGCTGATTCAGTTGGAATAGTTCAATTTGATGATTGCAAATCAAGTAATACTTGGATAAGAATAGAATAAAATAATAACTGGCTGTAACACGCGGTATAAAAAATTGCCGAGACAGTAGGTTATTCAAGGGTTGTAGCCCGCTTCAACTTTTGTGTAACTTGATAGGAAATCGCCCGCAATCGGCAACTTTTCATACCGCCAACCGTGTGTGTCTTGAATCAACCAGCGCAAGTTGGTTGAATGCTGTACAAAAGATGGAAGACTTTTAAGGAGTAAGCGCAGAAAGTGTGGAGGTCGAGAGAACAGACTGGCCAACTGATGGCAAACAA
>JAQVZQ010000350.1 GCA_028708095.1 Dysgonamonadaceae bacterium | reverse complement strand
TTATCAGCACCAGCAAACACATTATCAGTCTCTGTTCTATTTTTCACTTGTGCGACAGATCCACTTACAGTAGCTCGAATTGATTTCAGATATTCTTCTTCCCCCATCATTTCTAGTTTTTGCTTCACAGAAACCGCTTTGGGCATTATTATCCACAAAACAATATATAAACCCACAAATGATAGGTTTATATTCCATCCCCAGTCAAGATTAGTAAATATCTTGCTGAACGCAAATAACGGTATTCTTGCAACACCAAACAGTTTAAAAATGACAGGTAACAGAAAAATAAGACGTGGAATCCATGTTTCAATTTTAAAGTATGCTCCCAGTCCACTACAAACACCCGCAATAAACTTTTCATTAGGATTGCGATATAAGCGTTTGCTTACATTACTCACTAAATACTTGGGAGATAAAACTATCCATAATATTATATACACCCAAAACAATACACTAAAAAGTAATACAAATAACAACCTAATAAACACAGGATCTATCTTTAAGTAATGCGCAACTCCGCTACAAATCCCTGCAATTATTTTATCATTTGCATTCCTGTTAAGTTGTTTCTTCTCACCTTCAACAGGTGGTGGTGGAGGCATCTGACTATTTGTTGAATACGAAGCTTGTGACTCTTTATTTTCAAAATCACCATACTCTGTATCAAACTCCTCCGGCTTACCAATTGTATTTATTACAGATTCAACGTCTTCATCAGTAATACAAGGAATTCCATGCTTTAAGCGATTGCCAAATAACTCTGCAATTCGGCTTTCAATATCATTCACGATTTCATTTCCATCTGCTTCGCTCTTAAAATACTCTTTTAAGCTTTGGATGTATTGATTCAATAATTCGAATGCCGTCTCTTCAATGGTAATTAATTGACCTTGAAAATTAATGTTGATTATCTTTTTCATTGCTATTTTGGGCGTTATTATAGTTCGGTATTTGGAGTCTCCTTATTAGTTTTCGAAATCAAAATTTCTACACTTCCGCTTAATTCTTTCCAGGTAGATTCTAATAGTTCATAAAATGCCAATCCCTTTTCTGTTAGTGAAAAGTATTTCCTAGGAGGTCCAGTGGTACTTTCAACCCATCTATATGATAATATTTCGGCATTCTTTAGTCTGTTTAATAGTGGATACAAAGTACCTTCAAAAAGATTTAAGCCAGCACTTTTCATCTCCTCAATTATATCTCCTGGATAGGCTTCTCCATTCTTTATTATTGAAAGGATGCAGTATTCAAGAACACCTTTTCGCATTTGACTTTGTATATTTTCAACATTCATTGCTTGCTTTTTATTTATTGAACTACAAAAATAAACAAAGCAGGGTATCTTGCAATACAAAGTACTATCATATTCGATTTATTCCAATTATTTAACAGACTAACTGTTGTTGTCTTCTTCTTTCAAATTTTGATGTCCCCCCCCCTCTTACACTATTGTCATTTACAATAATCTAAAAAAACTAAACATATATCAAGTCATCTGTAATGTCTACCAGAAAAGCCCTTGTTTTTGAGTCTTTCTTTCAAAGACTAAATATGCACGAATAAATTTTTATTATCTTCGCACCATGCAAACTACACACAACAGATACTTTCTTATATTCTTTTTACTACTAGCATTTCAGTCAGCTGTATATGCCCAATATGGTGAACCACTTAAAATTCCACCTCACTTGAGTGCTAACTTTGGAGAACTTCGAAACAATCATTTCCATTCAGGGCTTGATTTCAAAACACAACAAGTTGTCAACAAACCAGTTTATGCTGTTGCTGATGGATATATCTCACGCATATCTGTCTCTGCAGGAGGTTATGGAAATGCGCTTTATATAAATCATCCTGAAACAAATCAAACAAGTGTTTATGGTCACCTAAATAGTTTTTCGGTGCACATAGCCAACTATGTTGAAGAAGAACAATACAAAAAAGAAAGCTTCAATGTCAACTTATACATAGAACCTGACTCATTACCAGTAAAAAAGGGAGATCAAATAGCCCTAAGTGGTAACAGAGGTTCTTCAGGCGGACCACACTTGCATTTTGAGATACGCGACACAAAAACTCAAAACCCGTTAGACCCATTACAATATGTTGCAAAAAACATTGTAGATACTCAGAAACCCGATATCAGAGGTGTTGCATTTTACCCTATCAATGGCAAAGGTTTAATAAACGAATCTATCGAACCAGTTAGATTAACTATTCAGAAAGCAAAATCAGGGCAGCCATTACCTTTACAAAGAAACATCACTGCTTGGGGTAAAATTGGTATAGGCGTTAAAGCATATGACAAAATGAATGGTCAAGCCAATATCTATGGGGTAAAACACATTCGTTTGTTTGTAGATGAAGAGCAAATATTTAGCAGCACATTAGAAGAGTACTCATTTAGTGAGACGCGTTTACTCAATAGTTTTATAGACTTCGAAGATTGGCGCAATAATAGGTCTTTCTTTATGAAGTCTTTTATTGAACCAGGAAACACTTTGCATTTTTATCAAGCTAAGAACAGAGGTTACATTCAAATCAATGAGGAGCGAACCTACCAAATGAGATATGAGTTGGAAGACCATTTTGGTAACACAACAATTTATAATTTTTCTATTGAAGGCAAACTTCAAGAAATACCTATTAAGCCAAAGTGTAAAAACTACATGGCATGGCAATATAACAACAAGTATGTTGATTACGATTTTGCATTGAATATTCCTTCTGGCAATCTCTATTCTGACTTTTGCTTTACACACAATAACACACGCACTGATTCCACAAGCTATTACTCAGATATACATCACGTTAATCACACCCCTATTCCATTGCATAAAAGTGCGAAAATGTGGATTAAAATAAAAAACGACTCCCTACTCCTAAGAAGCAAATACGGTATTGTAAAACTTAACAAAACCAACAATCGTAGCAGTTGGGTGGGTGGTACTTATAAACATGGTGGATTAGAATTAAATATAAGTGAACTTGGCGATAGCTACGCCATATCTATTGACACAATCGCACCCAACATTGTCCCATTAAATCCGCAAACATGGAAGCAGAACGGACGCATTCGCATCAGGCTTTCAGATGATAAAAGTGGTCTCAGTTATTTTAGAGGAACCATTGATGGACAATATGTGCTTTTCGAACACGACTCAAAGTCGAGCATCTACACCTATACTTTCAATCGTGAGCGATTGAGCGAACTGCCCATCAAAAACTTCAAGTTTATAGCCAAAGATGGTGTGGGTAATGAGAGTATTTATGAATATGAACTGTAGGAATTGCAACCTGATTCGACTCAGTAAAAGTTGCACATAGATTCTAATACAAACCTAACACATCAGTCAATTTTCATTTTTGCAAAGTTAAAAATGTTATTAATGCGAGTGAAATTACTATATTTACAAAAAAACAAGATGCATGATCAATAAATTAAAGTATGCAATCATAGCCAACATTGCCAACTTCAATCTTGTATATTACGACCCTAAAGACGAAGAGAAATTAATAGCCTTTTGCAAGAAAAATGGCTTCTCGCATTTACCTAGGAAAGACAAAAAGTCAGTCTATAAATTAGTCGACAACCATTTTGTGGAGAA
>JAQVZQ010000349.1 GCA_028708095.1 Dysgonamonadaceae bacterium | reverse complement strand
GTAATGGAAAACAAAAAAAGAACGATGTTTTTAAAAAACGTATCCCAGTTGCTAATAATCAATGCATCTCCAAAACAGCCACAATCCTGAACTGGATTTTTTAAGGCTATATATAATGTTAGAGGTATCATTGCAGCCATAAATAAAAAAGCAAACAAAGAAGTTATTCTGCGATATATTCCGAAAAATATTAGTACACCTAAAACAAATTCTAACAATATTAAAATGACGGCTAATGTAAATGCTAATGGAGCAACTTGTAAAAAATTGAAAGAAATAATATAGTCTTCTATTTTATAACTAAAGCCAAGAGGATCTATTGCTTTAACAAATCCAGAAAACATAAAAGTAAGGCCAAAAAGTATGCGGGCTGTACTAATAGTAAAGTTCAAGAAATTGCTTTTCACTTTCATTCCTTTGTTCACCAAAATGCAACTTTATTAATCCAAATAGAGCATAATTTATCATGTCTTGATAGTTTGCATCAACACCTTCTGATACTAATGTTTTCCCTTCATTGCTCTCTATTTCTTTTGTTCTATATATTTTCATCAAGATTAAGTCAGTATAAGAACTTATACGCATAGAACGCCATGCTTCATCATAATCATGATTTTTCTTATACATCAATTCCTTAGACACATTCATATGTTTATCATATAACTGAAGTGCATCGTCTATTGATATATTGATAGCTTCAGCAAAGCCAAGTTCTAATTGAATTAAACCAATAATGCCGTAATTAACTATTGCAATAAATTCCGAAAAAACACTTTCATTAATTTTACTTTCCTTTTTAATTTCAAAAGAACGTATTCTGTTTGCTTTTATATAAATTTGATCGGTAACAGATTCTGGACGAAGAATTCTCCAAGAAGAGCCATAATCTTTCAATTTCTCATGAAAGACGTTTCTACAAATCGAAATCACTTCATCAAACTGCTTTTTGGTCACATTCATTTTTTCGCAAATAATTGTTTTTATTTTTCTCTTTGACGGTTTGCAAAGATAATGAAAAAAAGAAAAAGGTGCAAGTTTTATCTTGCACCTCCTAATCCATTAAAACTATATTTTATTACTCTAAGAAATTCTCAGGGATCTACCAATTCTAAGTGTTGTGCGCGCTGTAATATTATTCAGTTCACATAATTGCTTTACAGTCACTCCATTTCTTTTTGCAATTACAATAAGCGTATCACCTTTCTTTATTCTATAATGCTTAACTTCACCTGATACATACTTATTAGTAGACTCAGTTGAGGATGACTTAACATAATTGTCAGCTGTAGTTCTTTTTATTACTCTACTACTTAGGGTGGTTTTCTTAAAACTTTCGGTTGAAACAATATATGAATCACGATGACACACGTGATTGTCAAAATCAATAATAAAGTTTGGGTCAATAGGTTTTCCTAAAAAACGAGTTTCTAAATGAAGATGAGAACCAAACGATCTACCAGTATTTCCAGCTAAACCAATAGGATCTCCTGACATTACAAAATCATTTTCAGCTATCAAAAACTTGGAAAGATGACCATAAACTGTTTCCAATCCATTCAAATGTCTAATTACAATATAGTAACCGTAACCTCTCCTATCGTACTGCTTCACTCGAACTTTTCCATCAAATGCAGCATATATAGTGTCTCCCGTCTGGGCTTTGACGTCAACTCCATAATGATAACGACGACTACCTCTACGGCCAAAATTTGAAGTAACATGTCCAACTACTGGCATTGTGAAATTGCTTAAATCAACCTCAAATTCTGTAGGCTCATTAGTTTTTGAGCCATAGGCATCAACATGTATATTTGTCCATATCCCTCCATATAATTCTTCTGAAGGAATTGCATCCATGTCAATTGCTTCTCTTTCGTTAATGGCTTCATCCAAAACGGATATATCCATTTTAAGCTTGAAGCCATCTGCCAACAACTTGTTGTCTTGAAATTCATTTAATCCGTGAGTTTGTTTATACATAACCTTTGCTCTCGAATTATCAGGCTGGTTTTTATTACCATCCCCTTGGGAATAAGCTGTTGTAGAAATTAAGACGCACCCTGTAAGTGCAATCAGCTTTATTCCAGATATTAACTTTTGAAACGCCATAAGCTTTTTAAAATAGTTAAGTTTTGCTCTAACCTTTTTTCAATTTAATTTAATACTCATCATTAGAATATAAATGAGGCATAATAAGAGGAGAGTAATCAAATAACTCCTCATCCGTGAAAAATCGTTTTAATTCTGCAAGTGAACTTTCTACAGAATCGGAAGCATGCACAATATTTTCTTGAACACTCATGCTGAAATCTCCACGAATAGTGCCCGATAATGCTTTACGACTATTGGTTGATCCGCTCATGTTCCTGACTACCTCTACTGCATCTACACCTTTTAATGCCAGTATTAATACAGGGGTAGCTTGCATAGAATCTTTTATTCGTTTAAAAAAAGGCTTGTCCACCAAATGAGAATAATGAATCTTTATCATATCATCAGTTAATAACATCATTTTAAACCCTACTATTTGCAATCCCTTTTTCTCAAAACGAGAAATAACATCTCCTACAAGACCACGTTGAATTGCGGAAGGCTTTATAATGACTAAGGTTTTTTGCATGAGTTACTCAAAATATAGATGGTGATATCGAACCTTTATACTGATTTATTTCCTTAATTAGCTCCAAAGTAAACTTTTTCATTCTGTTTTTCCAAATTTAGAGTAATATAAATTCACCTAACGAAGCTCATGATATTTATATTCTTGGATAAATTAAACCTATAACTTTGATCTATAGAATATTAAACCAAAACATGTTATAAAACACATTACTTTTAATTTTGCAAAAGGAAGCAGCAATTATAGATATTTAACAAACGATTGTCAGTAAAAATCAAACAAAACTATAAAACTGCCAACAATTTTAAAATACCTGCCAGTTTGTGTTTCATCAAAAAGCATAATTTGAGAATTATACTCAACCATATAAATATAAATGGCTTTAGTAAATCACAAAATTATATAACGATATGATTGTTAGATTTGTAAATAAGTATAGGATTTAAATGGTTTGAAGTTGAATCCTCCTTTTTTGAAATCGAATGAAAATATTTTTCAAACAACGTTTTGGAGGATCAACAGCTGAAAATTGAATCCGACAACAAAATATATTTCAAAATGAGAAAAAGAGAGATAAATGACCTAAATTGAAATAAACAGGTTAAAAACAAGGCTTTCGATAACAAGAATAAAGTTTTATAATTTATTGTGATGAAATTTATCAAAACAGAGCTGAAAATGAGATTTATATGCGTTAATTTATTTTGAAAAAAGGAAAGCAGTTCAAAGGCTTCGCCAAATGGCGGAGAAACATTATTTTTTTGTCTTGTGCTCTGATAAATGATGTAATTCTTTTGGCTTTATAATAAAAACACAACATAATTAATTACAAATTGTCTAATAGGAAACGCTTCTTTTTCCACAAATAAAACTTATCCCAACTTGATTTTAACAAGGATGTATCTATCTCATCTTCTGGGTTATGAGTTTTTTTTATTTTTTATTCGGGTACTACGGATTTTCTCATAAAATAGGGATTATGTTTATAATTAAGTGCGTCATA
>JAQVZQ010000348.1:2850-3646 GCA_028708095.1 Dysgonamonadaceae bacterium | reverse complement strand
TCATCCGAATAACATTATTCCCGTAATCGTTTGTATATACATTTCCAATCATATCTACCACAACTCCACCAGGTCTGCTTAATTTTGAATATTTAGCGTGTTTTCCATCTCCCTCATATCCTTCACTTCCGCACCCTGCAAAAGTTTCGATAACTCCTTCAGCATTGACTTTCCTTATACAATGATTTCCGGTATCCGCAATATAAATATAACCATTAAGGTCAACAGCAACTCCACTCGGCTTATTAAGCCTTGCTTTCTTTGCATTAGCACCATCACCAGAGTAACCATATTTTCCGATGCCGGCGATGGTGCTAATTATTCCTTCTCGGTTTACAAGGCGTATAACATGATTGCCTCTGTCTGCAATTAATAACTCACCATTTTTAGTTACATCAACTCCATACGGCTGATTTATTTGTGCTTTTTTTATATCTTCTCCATCACCGTAATACCCAACAAGTCCTCCAACCAGCGTAAACACATCAGATATTCTGTTTTCAATGATGTACATCTCATCTTTGTTATAAACGCTAACCCGATTTCTACCTTTTTTCTTAGCCTCAGCTAATGCAATCTCAGCCTCTTTAATTGACATCACAATTTTTTTTTTGCTTCCTACTCTAAGAGCAATACCAAAGCTTGCAGAAATAGGTGCTTTAGCGTAAATTGATTCTTCATCAATAAATCGCTGTCTTCTAAATTGCTTTCTAAGTTCATCAACAAATGATAGAACTTGCTCCTCATTATTCATATTTTCGAATATCAAAATAAAACTATCACCATAATACCGACC
>JAQVZQ010000348.1:0-2840 GCA_028708095.1 Dysgonamonadaceae bacterium | reverse complement strand
AGGAAAAAAAGATTGCCATTCGTTTTAAAATCTTATCTCCCTCAGAGCTTCCGACTTTTGAATCTATATTCATAAAAAAATCCACATTACATATAGCAATTGAAAGATTAGTATCGCTGTTTGTATTTGTTTCAAGGTAATTCATAGCTGTTTTTCGATCCCACAAACCTGTCACAAAGTCAAATGTTTCCTCGTTCATCATAGTCCCATTCCTCCGTCTAAAGGAATCACAGTTCCAGTAAGATATTCAGGTGACAA
This sequence comes from Dysgonamonadaceae bacterium, assembly GCA_028708095.1. GTDB lineage: Bacteria > Bacteroidota > Bacteroidia > Bacteroidales > Dysgonomonadaceae > UBA2632. The sequence continues at coordinate 2,582 of JAQVZQ010000348.1, read as the reverse complement.
GTCTGAATCGGCTAAAAATTTAACAACACTTGCAACTTCATCTGTCCTGCACATGCGGCCTAACGGTACTCCTTGCAACAATCTTTCTTTATCTTTTTCATCCATAGAGGATACCATATCCGTGTAAACCCCTCCGGGAGCAACTGCATTTACACATATCCCATATGGTGCAACCTCTTTTGCAAGAGAATGTGTCATCCCAAATAAAGCAGCTTTAGCGGATGAATAATTGACCTGCCCTGCAATCCCGAAAATGCCGCTGATTGAACTGACAAATATAACCCTACCCGATTTTTTCTTCAGCATATGGAAAATTGAGGCTTGAGTTAAATAAAAGGCACCGGAAAGATTTGTATCAATCACATCATTCCACTCTTCAGCTGACATAAATGCCATTGTTTTATCTTTTCTAATTCCGGCGTTATTTACAACAACGTCAATACATTTCCACTCTGCTACCACTTCAGAAATAAATTTTTTCACTTGCTGCTGATTTCTGATATCTACCTGGTAATCTTTTACAGATCCTTTTAGACTTTGGCTTTCAGATAAAACTTTATTTGCCGCGTCCTCATTGTTAAGATATGTAAACGCCACATTGGCACCTTCTTCTGCAAGCAGAAGAACAATTGCTTTTCCAATACCTCTTGAACCGCCTGACACGATAATGTTTTTACCCTCAACAGACATATGATTTCCTCCATTGCATCTATAAATTCTGATTACTTTGCATATATGATTTAAGTTTAAAATAAGTCTCTTTTTCAGATAGAATCTCTTTAAGTTTTTCTTTTTGGAAAGTACTCAACAATCCTTCATTAATAATTTTCTTATGTATACTGAGTGTCTTAAAAGATAGACCTGATAATCTTTCAGCAAATGTAAATGCCATTTCTTTAAGCTTTTGCAGTTCAACAACTCTGTATATTAATCCCCATTTATTTGCCTCATCAAGATTAATACGGTCATTTGTAAGTCCCGACATAAATGTTCTTGAATTACCAATAAGCTTGGTAAGCAGTTCAATTCCTCCGTCAGCAAGTAAACCGCCATATTGTACATCCGGCAGCCAAAACCAAGTTCCTAAAGCAGCAATTCGAAAATCACAACTGAAAGCAATAGATGCCGCCGACCCTATAACAGGACCAGAAAGAGCAGCGATGAAAATTTTAGAAGACTGTGTAATTGCTTGTGAAATTTGAAAAGATTTATAAACTGCGTTGTAAACCCTCTCTGCAAAAACCGCTTGTTTGTCATCCATAAAACTTCTTAAATCCAAACCTGATGAAAACCCAAACGGCAAATCGCTTTTCAAGACAACCACTTTCACTTTATCTTCCTCTAATATTAAGCATAACTTTTCATAAAGCTCATCAAGCAATTTTTGATCTAAGCTGTTAGTCCCACGTTTATTCATAGATAAAAAGCAAACATTTCCCTTTGTTTTCACATCGATATACATTTATTTACTCCCATGAATTAATTCGTAAAACGGCTTTAATTTTTCCCACATTTGTTCTTCATCAAAGTACGCAGGATCTACTACGTCGCCTTTTATCTCAACAAATGGTATTTTTTGTTCTTTTGACTTGTTTTTGATTAGTGGAACCAGCGGTGGCAGAAAACCGCAATTTCTATGAGAAAAATGAATAATTCCATCTATATCCAAATCTTTAACACCTTTAAAAATTGCTTCAATACGGCTTTCTCTTGTAAAAAATCTTGATGAAATAATTCGCTTCGCGAGATCCTCAAAAAATGTATCACAACTTAGCTTTGTATTTCCGAAATCAAACATCTCTTCTCCAACAACTCTGCATTCTAGCTTTTCTTCTATTTCTCTTAGTAAACTATTTTTATAAAGCGGCACAATACCATGCCAAAGAATTCTTGGTATATCATGTTGATTGTCTGAAACGCTTTTACTTTTAATTTTGTTTTCAAAATCTTTAAGTATTTCAACTGTACTGGCTTTCCCAAGATCGTTATACAAAGGGAAAAGTTTAAATGAATCTATAATATTAACGCTTTCAGGATTTTTCATCCCGAAAGCGTCTATTTCTTGTTTTATCTCCAAAGCTTTGTTTGAAGCTGCTACAACTTCTTCTATGCTTGCCCTTAAAGGAAAAATTGATTTTAATTTTTCATATAACTCTTTAAACTGATCAGCTAGATAAATAATCTGATTACTTCCGGTCGTTTTGTGAACATCAATAAAATAAAAAGGAGTATTATATCGATCCGCCTCATCTCGGCAGTATGTCCAGGCATCTTTGCAAGTGTAACTCAATGCCGAAAAACTAACAGGTTTAGGAATTATTCCTTCTTCAATTATTAAATGAAACAAAGCTTGATATGAACATCTTCCAACTGGAAACCCTTGTGTTTTTGCCCTTGCTGCAGGACTTTCAAACATACGCCACGCAGCAACAAAACCTGCAAAACGTTCTATATAAACAGCCTGAACATCAAATAATGAAAGCAACTCACCGGGAACATAATATGTTGCTGCAATATAATCTTTTTTATGCGCAGTTATGTTTATAAACAATTCGAGCTGATTACGCAAATACTGCGCCATG
>JAQVZQ010000347.1 GCA_028708095.1 Dysgonamonadaceae bacterium | reverse complement strand
TCAAAATTTAAAAAAATATAACCAAAACGATATTATTGTTATTTCAGTTTTTGGCGGAGGTTATTCAAGTGGAGCTATTCTTTTAAAAAAATTATAAGATCACATAGAAAAGAAACTGAAAACAACATAATTAAACGGACATGAAAACTATTTCGAAATTTATCCTTTCACATCTTTTATGTTGGAAAACAAAAGGTGAGTTCCCGGACATTAAAAAATCTGTCATAATATTTGCTCCCCATACAAGCTACTGGGATGCTCTGTATGGAAAGCTTTATATGATGCAGTTAGGCATAAACTATAAGTTTTTGTCTAAAAAAGAACTTTTCTTTTTCCCGATGAATATTGTGATGAAGTTATATGGATCAATACCTATACGCGGTGTTAGAGGGAAAAATGCTGTCCGTCAAGTTGTGACTATGCTTAGTAGCGCTCATTCTTTACATGTAATTTTATCGCCAGAAGGGACATTTTCTAATGTAACAAATTGGAACAAGGGTTTCTATTATATGGCAAAGAAAGCTAATGTCCCGATAATGGTTTGCTATTTAGATTATCGAAAAAAAGAAATTGGAGTAAAAGGGGTAATAGACAATCTTGATGACATCAATCTGGTTATGCTTCAAGTAAACGCAATGTACAAAGATGTTTGGGCAAAATATCCTGATAATTTCTCACTTGAATCAATAAAACAATAAAACAATAAATGGAAAAAACAGTATCATTAGTATTATCCAGTGGGGGTGCTAGAGGAGTTGCACATATCGGAGTTATTGAAGAATTGGAACGACAGGGATTTAAAATAACTTCAATAGCAGGATCTTCGATGGGTGCACTGGTGGGAGGGGTGTATGCATCTGGTAATTTACCAGTTTTTAGAGATTGGATGTGCAATATCGATAAGATAGCCGTTTTTAATCTTATCGACTTTGCACTAAGCACAAATGGACTAGTTAAAGGTAACAAGATAATAAAGGAATTAAAAAAAATAATACCCGATCTTAATATTGAATCTTTGCCCATTAACTTAACTGCCGTTGCAACCGATATAAAAAATAAAAAAGAAGTCCTCTTTGAAACGGGAAGTCTTTATGAAGCAATCAGAGCTTCGATTTCAATACCTACTGTTTTCAAGCCATGTATGGTTGAAGGAAAGATTTTAATAGATGGAGGCGTATTGAATCCTATACCAATAAACCGTATTAAAAGAAGTAATAATGATTTGTTAATTGCCGTTGATGTCAACTCTCCCATAATATTTGACAATAACATTTCTGTTAATAAATTATCAAAAAAAGAACTCGAGTTGAACTATTTTACCTTTTTAATGAACAAAGGATTCCAGTTTTTACCAAAAATCACAGGTACGCAGCTTAACTATTATACACTATTATCTCAAACTGCAAGTTTGATGATACAACAAATTTCTGCATTGACAATAGAGATGCATAAACCTGATATTTTAATTAAAATCCCCATGAATTCTTATGGACCATTTCATTTTTATAAATCAGAAGAAATCATTAAAACAGGAGAATTAGCCACGCGCAAAGCGTTGAAAGAGTTTCAACGTTGAAAATAAAGCATTAAACAATTTAATATATTGAAGTTAAAATAGAGTTTTTAGATGAATCAAAAAGATGCTATAAGAATTCAAGATTCCATTTTAAATAAGATGGAAAAAAGAGTATTGGTTTGTTTGGCAAAAAAACTTCCTAAATGGGTCACTTCTGACCATTTAACATGGTTGGGACTTTTTGGTGCAATCATTTCTGCAGGAGGATATTTTCTGTCTAATTGGGATGTTGAATTCTTATGGTTATCCTCTTTAGGATTTGTTGTAAACTGGTTTGGAGACAGTCTTGACGGAACCTTAGCTCGTGTACGAAATGCACAACGACCGATATATGGATTTTACCTCGATCACAATATAGATGGCTTGACTGTCTTAATATTTTGTGTCGGTGCCGGAATCTCTCCTTTCATTTCTTTTTCGGTGGCAATGTTAATACTTTCTGGTTATTATCTTTTATCCATCTTTACGTACATAAATACTTACCTTAAAGGAGAGTTTAAAATTTCATACAGTGGGCTTGGACCTACTGAATTCCGATTAATCGTAATTCTCATAAACACTCTGTTTATATATCTGCCAACAGATAATTCACTGATATATATTATTGGAATTCCAATAAAATTATTTGATATTTTTGCTTTAGTTATAGCATTGGTGCTGTTTATCATCTACTTATGGTCCTTTTTTTCTGAAAAGATAAAATACGGAAAAATTGATCCTCCCCACTCACTTAATTAATTTTATCTTTTTTTATAACAATATAGATGTCAGTGCTTTCAAAATATTTAAAATTCTTTATAAGCCGGCTACTGGGCACATTGATAGAGACGGTAATGCTTTGGATATTTTCTACCTACATATTCTTTTCTTATGTAGGGACATACATCGTTGCGCCAACCATTTCTTTTGAAATTGTAATGTTTTGCAATTACGTCATATCATATTACTGGATATGGAATAAGCATATTTTTCCAAAAAATACAAAGTATTTTTTTACTCGCCTTGCTTTATTCAATATTTCCTCAATTCTAGGTTTTCTCATAAAGATGGGATTTCTTCTTCTTTTCGAGAGACTTTTTAAATTGGATGTCGTTTACTGTAATCTTATTGCATTACTTATATCAGGCATTGTTAATTTCTTACTTGCAGAACGATTGGTGTTTAAGAAACATGGTCATATATCGGTAACTGATGGCTATGTACTTGTTGAAGATAAACTTAAATAAATAATACATAATAATGGGACATTTAAAAGAACGTTATTTACAATATGATGAACCTCAGAAGATAATGGCGGCAGGCATTTATCCTTACTTTAGGGCAATCGAGTCAGAACAGGATACTGTAGTAAAAATCAATGGCAAGAATGTTTTAATGTTCGGTTCAAACAGTTACCTGGGTCTTTCGAATCATTCTCAAATTAAAGAAGCAGCAAAACAAGCCATAGATAAATATGGAACAAGTTGTGCCGGGTCACGATTTCTTAACGGAACATTAGATATACACCTCAAACTTGAAGAAAAATTAGCACGCTTGGTTGGTAAAGATGCGGCTATTTGCTACAGTACAGGATTTCAGGTAAATATCGGCGTTGTTTCTGCATTATGCGGCCGGAATGATTATCTTCTGTTAGACTCTCTCGACCATGCATCTATTATTGAAGGGAGCAGATTGTCATTTTCAAAAGTATTAAAATTCGAGCATAATGACATGTCTTCCCTCGAAACAAAATTAAAGTTATGCGAACCGGACAAAATTAAACTTATCGTGGTGGATGGTATTTTTTCGATGGAGGGTGATATAGTCAGATTGCCGGAAATTGTGGAATTGGCTCAAAAATACAATGCGAGTATTATGGTTGATGACGCTCATGCACTCGGTGTAATCGGGAAAAATGGAAGGGGAACGGCTTCTCATTTTAACTTAACCGATAAGGTTGATTTAATTATGGGTACATTTTCTAAGTCATTTGCATCTCTTTGTGGATTTATTGCGGGAGATGCACCGGTAATAAATTATCTCAAGCACAACTCGCGTTCCCTTATTTTTAGTGCAAGCATGACACCCGCCTCGGTTGCCAGCGTT
>JAQVZQ010000346.1 GCA_028708095.1 Dysgonamonadaceae bacterium | reverse complement strand
TCGTGCCGCCATGCTTAACCGAGTCGGGCATGTTTATGTCAGACCATAAAACGTCGGATACCCGTTCGCATCCATATACTTATGATAAGCACTATAAGCATATTGCCGAAACCGATGTCGTTGCTAAACAATTCTCTTTCCTTGCTACTCCTTACAAGTGGACATTAAAAGACGGCGCAACGGAATCGCCAAACGCAATATTTTACACACAATATGACGATTCAATCGAACTTGCAGTTGGAAGCGGCAGTTGGGTTTCAAATGGTAAAAACCAAAAACGAATATTTGATTATTTCTACAAGAATATTGTTCCGAATAAATCTCTTGTCGTTGCTTATGCAAAAGCAATTCCTTTCATTGAAAGTTCTGGGCGGATAATAATAGGGATTGGTTTTGTTGATTCAGTGGGGAAACTGCAGGAGTACGATTATCATGTGCAGCCGACAGGTGATATGATGACGTCATTTCTTTGGGAACGCAATATAGGTCATTCGATTCGTTCTGATCGAAAGAACGGTTTTTTGTTCCCGTTCGCAGAGATTCAGGAATATTTAATGAGCAACCCACAGCAAAATCCCGATGAACTTGTTGTAATTGCTGCTGAAGATTACCGTGATGAGTTCTCTTATGCAACAGAGCATTTATCACATGATGCGCTGATACAAACCCTCAACAGAACCATCACCACATTAAGAAAATACCGCGATATTCGTTTGCCTTATGGAAACGGCGAAAGTTGGGATTATTGTATTAAGTGGTGTGAGGAGAGACTTAAGGAGGTTTGGACTGACCGAGGAGCATACCCTGGACTTGGTGCCGTACTGTCAGCACTTGGAGTGCCTTTCGGCTTTGATGTTGCGGATGCACTAAAGGTAAAATACAAATACAATTTGTTGTGGGATAATATGTCACAGGCATTAGAAAACCTATCAACGCTATTGCCTGACGACCAAAAAGGCATCCTCACACGCTTTACCCGTACAAAGCGTGAAGATATCGCAGACGTTATTACTGAACAACGAAGTTATCTTGAATTGCTGTCAAGAATCACTCTTACTCTGCCACAAGCGCAACTGTTGTTGGATGACGCTACACGCTCATCCCGCTCATTATGTTACTATGCAGACCAACTCACCGACATTCACAATAAGGACTTATCAATGGATATCATTTCCAACCCATATATTCTCTATGAAAAAACATATCGGCTCGAAGCGAAGTACCAAATTGGCATAGGGAAAATTGACCTTGCTATGTTTCCACCTGAATATATGAAAGAACTATTTTTCTCTGCCCCTGACGATAACATAATAAGCGAACAGGATGATAAACGTCGTTTGCGGGCAATTATTGTGTCTATTCTTGAATTTGAAGCTGCAAACGGTAGCAGTTTAATGCTTGCAAATGAAACCGTTGAGGCTGTCGCAAAATTCCGTTCCGATGTGCCTGATATTGAACCAGACATACGGTTACAAACTTTCCAGCAGAAACGCCGAAAAGACTTCTTTGACTCTCTTTTTGCCCAATTTCCCATTAAGATTATTCTGGAAAGTGGAGACGAACGTGAAGAAACAGCGTTGCAGTTAATTCGGCTACAAGAGGTCAGAGGCAAAATACAAACCTTTATCAATAGCCGCATAGAAGGGTTTATAAAAATTGCGGATAACTGGGAAGCTCTTTTGGATAGTGTACTCAAAAAAGAACAACAATCGGAAGAAAAAAGAGAGCAAGAGGCGCGAAAAGAGAAAGTTACGGCTATTGCTAAAATGGCGCAGTCACATATTTCTGTCCTGACAGGCGGTGCTGGCACGGGAAAAACCACTACCTTAGCTGCTCTTTGTAAGAGTAAAACTATCCAAAGTGAGGGTATTCTTGTGCTTGCTCCAACCGGAAAGGCAAGAGTGGTGCTTAGTAGCAAACTGCGAGATCAGAAAATCCCCCATACAGCAAAAACGCTATTTCAGTTTCTTAAAAACACAAAGCATTGTGATATAAATACTTGGTCTTATTATTTATCGGGAAAGCCCGACAATGGTACACCAGCTACGGTGATTGTGGATGAATGTTCAATGCTGACAGAAGAAATGTTTGGTGCATTGGTTGAAGCCATACAAGGAGCAAAACGTGTCGTCTTTGTGGGAGACCCCAATCAACTGCCTCCCATCGGTACTGGCAAGCCGTTTTTTGACCTTGTTCAAAAGCTAAAAGAACAAGAAGGGCAACCTCGTTACACCAATCTTTTAGTATCCAACCGTCAAAAGAACGGCGGTGTTTCTGACCTTCGTTTAGATGTGGAATTATCAAAATTGTTCACTGATGATTTGGCAACACAGGTCTGCGAAGATTTATTTGCCCAGATCGCTAAAGACAACACAAACATCGAATTTATTAAATGTGAAGATGTAGACTCCTTACCCAAATATATCGAAGAAGCCTTTGCGAAAATCGGCATTACGAACGAGGACGATTTTGACCGTTCTCTTGGTGGTGTTCTAAGTAATGGCTGGATGAACTTCAATGATGCTAAGTCTATTGAGTCATGGCAGATTCTATCGCCATACCGAAATAAAGAGGTTGTTGGGACATGTGGCATTAACGCTTTCGTTCAAACCCGTTTTCGCTTTCCAAAACCTGCAACGCATCGAACTACAAAAAAGCCACTTGGGACAGATGGTATTCGTTATGCGGATAAAGTCATCAATACTCAGAATCAAGACAGAAAGTCTTGGAAATGGGGCGTTTGGTCGCGTAAGGGATTGTCAATGGATGACTGTGAAAAGTACATCGCAAACGGAGAAATTGGAATAATCCGCGAATTGCAAAAAGATTCACATGTTGTGCAATTTTCATCACAGATTGGATATGAATATAATTTCAAAAGTGGAATAACTGAAGGCGATTTACAACTTGAGCTTGCCTATGCTCTTACCGTCCACAAAGCCCAAGGATCTGGTTTTAATGCGACTATTTTTATTCTCATAGAACCCGAACGTGGATTAAGTCCTTTGGTCACCCGCGAAATGATCTATACTGCGCTGACACGTCAAAGTGACAAAGTGTTTATTATTTACAACAAAGAACCTTCGGAGATTCAAAAGTATGGTGGGGCGGAACTTTCAGATTTGGCACATAGAAAAACAAATCTGTTTGGTGACGCTGTTTTGCGTCAGGTTAAGAATGGTTGGTTCGACAGCAAACTTATACACAAAACAGCAGATGGTACGTCTGTGCGCTCTAAATCCGAGGTAATTGTCTACAATATGCTCTTAGACGCCGGCAAACACCCAATTTATGAACAGAAGCTAATGTTAGGCGACATTTTAGTTCACCCAGATTTCACAATAATAACCGATGCCAGAACTGTATACTGGGAACACCTTGGTATGCTCGGCGATTACGGCTATCGCAAAGACTGGGAACGGAAAAAGAAACTCTATGCTGAGCACGGCATAGCCGAAGAAAACGGGAACTTAGTGCTTTCACAAGATGAGTTATCTGGTGCCATTGATACTCAAAAAATCAATAAGCTGATTGGCGAAAAGCTCTAAAAGAACAAAAAGCTTGTGAGTAAATCAGGCGTTCGCGGGCTTTTGAGATTTAGCCCATAAGGTGTATCTACATCCGCCTAGGAGAGTGTTGCAAAACACCCTCAAAAATCCCACTAAACCATAAAAACCTAG
>JAQVZQ010000345.1 GCA_028708095.1 Dysgonamonadaceae bacterium | reverse complement strand
GGAGAAATTTTGCATTTGCCTCCACATACCTGCCGGCACATACAAACCGTAATAAGAGCGATTTAGCGAAAAGGTTTGTTTGTTTTGGCCGTCATCTACCATCACGTCAAAGCTTCCGGAAATTGCTACAATGATTTCTTGTTGTACTTTAAACGCATGACCACCACGTATTTCACCACCAGGGACATCGTAAATCCAGTATGCACGCTCTATTTTAAAAGGTGTATGTTTGAATTCCTCAATAAAAGAGAGGTTACCGCGGGGGTCTTCGAACTTTGGAAGCTCAATTATTTTTGTTTTCATACTAATTTACCAGTGTCTTTTTATTCTTATAGGTGTGCCAAACTATTAAAAACATCAAATTTATTAGCATCATCAAAAGGAATGATAAAACTTGACCCCACGCAGCTCCTACAAACTGAAATTGTGATATCAATATGGAATATAGAAAAATTGTAAATAATACACCAATAATCTTACTGATTAATGACATTACAGTGTATCCTAAGACGATTGTGATTTCAGTAGTTACAAAATACATTATAGAGGTAAGTTGTGAAAAGGCAAGTATTCTGGCGTATTTTGCAGAATAGGTGTATCTGCCTGCTGTAAGCAGATCAATAGCAAAGGGAGCTAAAAGAACAAAAATCAGAACAAAAAATGCTGTACTTGCCAAGATTAGCCCAATATATTTGCTTGCGTTTTTCCATTTTCTGGTTACTACGGCCTTATATACATCAGGTTGAAAGGTGCTGGAAACAGCACTGCTGAATACTCCAATGTAGCCAACCACCTGCCCGGCAACAACATAATATCCCAACTCATTTTTGTCTCCAAGTCGTTCAAGGTAAACCCTGTCATACCCATTGGTAAAAAAATGAAGCATGGCCCCAATTATCATTGGCCAGACAAAAAGCAACATTGTTTTAAAAATCTTCCAATCAAAATCTTTCTTGAATGCATCGTATTCTTTATAAAAAGTGTATATGAATACTGATAAAGCAGCAACGAAAGTAGCACTCATCTTGCCAACAGCTCCATATTTAAAAGCAACAACTAATAATAAAGTAAGTGCTGCAAGCAAAACACCTTGGCTAACTGATAATTTAAAATAAGATTGACTTTTCTTTTCCATTTTGAAGTCAATCAACCGTAGTGTTATAACTCCTGTTAGTGGCAAACTGAATACAGATAAAAATGCATAGGGGAGAAATGGCATTTCGGAACCTTTATTGAATAAGGTCATATATAAGTAGAGTGAGATAAAAGAAATAACAGCTAGTAAAGCAGAAAAGTAAACTAATGATTTTAGAATCGTAGATTTCAGGATTATTCGATCAGCTTCTTGTACTTCAAAATACCTCTTAGTATAGTAACTAAACACATAAAAAGTTATCAGTGGCGCAAGCAATCCGTTAAAAGAGTTATAGTAACCAACAATTGCATAATCAACTGGTTCCATGTTTAATGCAACGAGTGGATTGATAAGCAAATTAATAGCCATTGGTATTAAGGATGCGAGCATATAAATACCAATGTTAGATATACTATTTTTGAATTTGCTAAATATAGAAAGCATGAAATTGAATGATTTTTTACTGCTCAAAGGGTGTAATCGACTTACTCTATTTTTTTATTTATTGTAAGGATTAAACCCATTATTTGGTTTGCGATGAAATATCCAGAAAGTAAAATAAAGAACTCCTATTAGTCTTGCTATATAATTGCTTAAGCTGTCCTTTTTATTTTTGTGTAAGCAGTTAAAGATACCCTTTAAAATTCCATATATGTATTTGAAATATAATCTAAAAAAATAAATTAAACTAAGTTGCTGAAATGCTAAAACCATAGTTGCATAAGATTGCCAATATGAAACTTTAGGAGAAAACTTAGCACCATCTGCTGTTGTCATTTTACCAAAATGCCAAATTTTAGCATTAGGTGTGTAAATTAATCTGAAGCCAGCTTTAATAGCACGGAATGCATAATCATTCTGTTCACCATAAAGAAAAAAATCAGTTGAATAGTATCCTACTGCATCAAAAGTTTTGCGTGGTAATAACCAGAAAATATCATCAAGCATACCCATTTCAATAACCCGATCATATTGCCCTGTATCCAATTCTCCCATTCCCTTAACGTAAGCTACGTATTGAAATTTGTTTGCATTGACACATTCCTGTCCGATATACTGCAGTGTATTGGGCTCATCCATATTGTACACCTTGCCAGATACAATTGCATTGTTGTCATATTCAATGGCTATGTCTACTAATGACTTTATGGCCAAGTTATCAAGTAGGGTGTCATTATTCATGATCAGGAAGTAACCAGGATTATATTTTAATGCTTCTTTCAGGCCATGGTTGACGCCACCCACATATCCAACATTTTTTTCAATTCTTGTTATTTCAATATTCGAACTATCAAATGCTGACAAAAGCACCTCATAATCTTCTGCTGCTGAACCATTATCAACTACCAAAACCACAAAATCTTCAAAAGATGATTTTAAAACGGAATTTACGCAGTCTATTGTTAATTGGGCATGATTGTAATTTAGGGTAATTACAACCACTTTCTTACTTATTGAAGTTGTTTTCTGATGATCTATTGTCATTGTATTTCTTTTGTTATAAGACAGGTTCAACTGATATTCTGATTATCTTAAATGTCTCTTGCTGAAATAATTTTTGCAGGAACGCCAGCATAAAACATTTTGGGTTTCAAATTTTTTGTTACTACCGATCCGGCTCCAACTCTTGTAAATTCACCAATAGTAGTTCCAGGACTAATAATTACACCTGACCAAACCAGGACTCCCTTTTCTAACAATACTGGTTCTTTTTTTTCATGGTAATCCGTAAAATCATAAGTGTAATCTCCCACATGCGTCCAAACTTGACATCCTGCTCCAAGAGCTGTATCATCATCAAGCACCACTTTGTCGGCTAAATCAATTAAAACGTTTCTTCCGATGTAAACATTGTTTCCAATTTTCAGGTTTCGGAAAGGCATTTTGCCGCTGAGATTGTGAAATGTAATCCCAGGCAAAACGCGACAATTAACTCCAATTTCACCTCCGTATTTTTTAATAATGGGAGGTATGAATACTTGAGGAATTCTTTGAAGTACATGCCCAATGCCCTCTGCACCAAAGATAATATTGTAAATAAAAACTTTGGCATTAAAATATAACCCTAAAAGTGAAAGAATGAATTTTATTACCTGCTTAATTATCCACGCCTTCATGTTTTAATAATTCTTAAGGTGTAGCAAGATGTATTCTACCTCTGAATCTGTCAAATCTGCATGAAGGGGAAGCGTTATGAATTTATTCGCCTCAACTTCTATGAACGGACAGTTTTCTCCCCATGGGCTAAATAGAGGCTGAATAGATAACGGAGTATAATGACAACCAGTTGCAATTCCTTTAGTTTTAAGATAAATCATAAGGTCATCTCTCTTTTCTGCCCTTATGCCAAACATTTGATACACGTATTTGTCTGGTTCGTAGGGCAAAAGAGGCTTTATTCCAGGTATATCTTTTATTCCATCCATATAGGTCTGAATGATGTCTGAACGACGCTTATTCATGGCCGGCAGTTTTTTCAATTGAGCCAAGCCAATAGAAGCGGCTAAATCATTCATGTTATATTTGTATCCCCAAACATTTAGCTCATACAACCAGTGTAGGGCATCATGATT